>CAUJGQ010000045.1 GCA_963170165.1 Chloroflexota bacterium
CCGATGGTGACCAGCACGATCGGCTGCGACAGGCTGATCCCTGCCAGTGCCTGCAGGCGCGCGGGGCGCTGAACGTCACCGGCGGCGCCGTCAATATCCACCATCTCCGTCGAGATGCCGCTGATCGAGTTGATCTGCTCCAGCGGTCCGATGATCGTTACGATCTCCGGCTCAGAGCGGAGGGAGGTGACGGTGTAGCCAGTCTTAGGCCGGCCACGGTAGGCAACGTTGACCGCCACCTGTTTGGGGTAGAAATTCTGCTTGATCTTGACGGCGACCACGGCCGTGGCCGGCTCAACCGTGACGCCACCGATCGTACGACCATCGCGATCGCGGGCGTCCAGCGGCACGGGGCGCGAGAAGCTCACCGTCTGGCCATCGAGCGGCGCATCGGCGTAGACCGCCTCAATTGAGTTGAGATTGCGCCGGGTGCCACGCACCGTGGCCTGTGGCTGATCAACCGTGACGGACTCCAGCTCATAGCCGGCGGGCAACACACCCACCTGGCGCAACTGTACCTTGACGTCGCGCCGCTCCACCCGTTCCAGGGTGACGGCCGCGGTCTCAGTGGCTGGCTCGCCACGTAACGAGCGATGGTTGACACGGGCCCGCACCCGTGCATCGACGGTGAACTCCTGCTGGCCATCGCCGCTGCGAGCGCCATCGGACAGGTCAACGCGGGCCAGCACCTCTTCTTGTTTCAGATCCTCCAGGGCGTTGCGCGGTCCGGTCACCACCACCCGCACCTTGTCCGGCACGATCCCAGAGGCAATCAAGTTCGGCGGCACGTTCTCCGCTTCGACGCGGACTTCCACCGTGCGCGTCTCGGTGGGGTTCTCGCTATTACTCACGACCACCCAAAGCACAACGGCAATTCCCACGGAGAGCAGGCCCAGCGAGATGTTCCCGGGGGCCGCCGCGAGCAACCGTTTCCAGCGGGCGCCCGGCGTCACGCCCCTCATCGCGCCACCTCACCGGAAATGGCGTCGCTGTCCGCGGGCCTGCCCACGAGTAGCGCTTCGGTGGCTCGGCGCAGTTTGCCGACCGAGCGGTCATCCCGTGCGAGCAGCCCGGTCAGCAACATGCGCAGCCCGGCCTCATCGAGCTTGGAGACAAGCCGTCCATTGGAGGCCACCGAGATTGAGCCGGTCTCTTCGGAGACGATGACCGCCACCGCATCGGTGCGCTCGCTGACGCCGATACCAGCCTTATGTCGAGTGCCAAGGTGGCCGTCCGTTGGCGCTTCGGTTAGCGGCAAGGTGCAGGCCGCGGCACAGATGCGGTCGCCCCGCACAATCACGGCGCCGTCATGGAGCGGGGAATTTCGGTAAAACAGGTTCGAAAGCAGCTCCTCGGTCGGTACCGCATCGATGCGGGTACCGGTGGCGATGTAGTCCTCAAGGCCGGTATCGCGCTCAATCACGATCAGCGCTCCAAACCGGCGGCGAGACAGATCACGGCAGCCACGCGCCACCGCATCGACCAGCGCATCCATGGCCGGGCGGGTACGCAGTCCGGTTACACGCGTCCGCCCTACCCGTTCAAGCGTTCGCCGGATCTCCGGTTGGAACACAACGAACACCGCCACGACCAGGCCGGTTGCCAGCCGGTCGAGCAGCCAGCGCAGGGCGGTCAGGTTGAAGTAGTTGGCCAGCACATAGGCAGCGACGAAGACGATCGCGCCACCGCGCAGCAGGGCCATGGCCGTGGTACCCCGCAGCAGAGACAGCAAGGCGTAGATGATCACGGCGATCAGCGCGATATCGAGCACGCTCCGGGCGTCGATATCGCGGACCGCGTCGGCGAAGGTCCGCACGAACTCAGGCATAGGCAGCCTTCGTTCTGCCGGTGTGATGGCGAATCAGGCTAGACGCCGCCGAGCACCAGCGCGAGCAGCGCCTTTTGGGCGTGCAGCCGGTTGCCCGCCTGCTGGAAGATCACCGACTGAGGCGATTCCATTGCCTCGTCGAGGATCTCTTCCCCCCGATGGGCCGGCAGGTCGTGCATGATGACGGCATCGCTGGCCGCGACACGCATCAGATCCAGCGACACCTGGTAGCCCGCAAAGGCGCGCTGGCGGCGGATACGCTCGGCCTCTTGGCCCATGCTCGTCCACACATCAGTGTATACCACCTCAGCCCCACCCACGGCCTCTGCGGGCGAACGGACCACCGTCACCGACCCACCGGCATCAACCGCATAGCCCTTTGCCGCTTCGAGCAGATCTCCCGGAGGCTCATACCCTGGTGGCGCGGCAATGGTCATCCGTCCACCGAGCATGGCGACCGCCATCATGAGCGAAACACAGACGTTGTTGCCATCTCCCACGTACGCGACGCGCTTACCCTGAACCGACCCGAAGCGCTCGGTGATGGTGAGCACATCCGCCAGTGCCTGACAGGGATGCTCCTCGTCCGACAAGGCATTGATCACGGGCACGTCCGCGAAGCGCGCCAGTTCGGTGATGGTTGCCTGAGCGAAGGTGCGGGCCACGATACAGTCAACGTACTCGTTGAGCACGCGTGCGATGTCTTTGACGGGCTCGCGCACGCCAATGCCGACTTCGGCCTGGGACAGGTAGATGGCATGGCCGCCGAGCTGCTGCATGGCCCGTTCGAAGCTCACGCGCGTTCGTAGCGACGGCTTCTCGAACACCAGCGCAATCGCCTTGCCATGCAGCAGGTCGCCGTGGCCCTCGTGCTTGAGCCGAAGTGCGGTGTCGATCACCAACCGCAGGTCGGCGGGGGAGAGATCAGCAAGCGTCAGCAGGTCGCGTCCGTACATCGGTTCCTCAATGCTGCATGCGGCCGGGCCAGGATATCACCCGTCAATCGAGCACTCAATTTTGCCGCCTATTGACGATAAGCCCTTGACGGGCTTATGTAACCATACCGGAATGCGTGTGCGCTGCCTCTCGGGAGGGTACGATGTCTGCCTCCCGCACGCTCCTCATCGGCCTGCTTGCCTTCGCCGCTGGCGGCCTGCTCATTGGCGCCGCGGTCATGCTCCGAATGCCGGCACGGTCTACCGCCCTGGAGGTGCGGCTGCCTCCGGCTTCCGCCATCCCCGCGGATGGCAGGCACATCGTCTCCGTTGCCGGCGCCGTCCAGCGCCCTGGGCTCTACCCGTTCGTCCCCGGTGATCGCATCGCCGACGCGATTGTCGCCGCAGGCGGTGCGGCAGACGGCGCGGACCTGCTCGCCATCAATCTTGCCCGGCGGCTGCGGGATGAAGACCAGGTGGTGGTGCCACGTCAGGGTGAAGCTGCTCCGGTCCAGGTCGCCAGCAGTGGCGGCGTAACGGCCACGGGTCGCCGGATTGACGTGAACACCGCCAGCCCGTCTTCGCTCGAGTCGCTACCCGGTATTGGCTCCGTCCGTGCGCAGCGCATCGTCGAGTCACGCCAGAAAGACGGCCCATTCTCCGAGCCGGCCGACCTGGTCAGACGCAAGATTATCCCTCAATCCGTGCTGGATGACATCATCGAGTACATCGACACCCGCTCATGACCGCTGCGCTGTTTGCTGCTGCGTGGGTCTTGGGCATCGCCTGCGCTGCCTGGGCCCCGGCCGGCGTTGCATCTGGCGTGACGATTGCCGGAGCGGCCCCCGTCTGGTTCACCCGTGGCCGCTCCCCCCGCGCTGCCTGCCTGGCGCTGTCCTGCGCCGGTATCGCGCTGTTGGGCGCCTGGCGCGGGCAGATGGTGACGGACGGCGTCGCTCCCACCAGTGCTGCCCGCTTCGCCGGGGGCGGGCCCGTCCTTCTCACCGGCGTGGTCGCAGCGCCCCCCGACGAGCGAGAGCGGCACCAACGGCTGCGAGTGCAGGCACGCTGGATTGAGCGCGACGGCCACCGCGCCGGCGCCAGCGGCGGTGTGCTGGTGCGCATACCATTGGGCCGCCGACCCCGGGCCGGGGATGTGGTAGAGGTGGAGGGTACCCTTGAGCTTCCGGCGCAGTTGCCGGGCTTCGACTACCGCGCGTATCTCGCCCGGCAAGGCATCGATGCAGAGATGGCCTACCCGCGCCTGCGCCGGATTGGCTACGAACCACCACCTGCACCGGTCCGAATGCTGCACCACGTTCGTCAGGCGGTGGTGGCCTCACTGAACCGGGCACTGCCGCAGCCGGAAGGGGCACTGGCCGCCGGCATCCTTACCGGCGTCCGCTCCGCCATCCCCCGTGACCTGACCGACGACTTCAACGCATCAGGCACTTCTCACCTAATTGCGATCTCCGGGTATAACGTCGCCCTCCTCGCTGGTGCGGTGATGAGCGTGCTCGCCGGTCTCATTCACCGGCGCTGGGCGGCGCTGATTGCCGCGCTGGTCATCACCTCTTACGCCATCTTTGCCGGGCTGTCTGCATCGGTCGCACGGGCGCTGATCATGGGCCTGCTCCTGATCTGGGTTGACCGGCTCGGACGGCCGTCCGCGCCACTGGTCTCCCTCTCACTGGCGGCCGCGCTGATGACCGGGCACGATCCTCGCATCCTCGATGACCTAGGCTTCCAGCTCAGTTTCGCCGCCACCGCCGGCATCATGCTGCTACAGCCGGTCCTGCATGACGCTGGCCGGGGCTGGATTGGCGACGGCGATGGCTGGGGCCGGGCAGCGCTGCGGGCAGCGCAGGACACCGTCTCCGTCACGCTCGCTGCGACGGTCGCCACATTGCCCGTCATGCTGCATGCCTTCGGCCGTGTGTCGCTGGTGAGCGTGCCAGCAAATCTACTGGCGGCGCCGCTGTTCCCGGTGGTGCTGCTCACCAGCGGGCTGGCGGCACTGTGGGGATTGCTCTGGCCGCCGGCAGCGGTGCTCGGCGGGATGGTCGCCTGGGCCCCGCTTACGATGACCATCGCGATCGCCCGCGGCATGGCCGCGCTACCGATGGCACAGGTATCAATTCCAGCTATCCCGGGCTGGGGCGCGCTTGTCCTGGGTGCAGGGCTAGGGCTCCTGCTGATGTGGCTGCGTCATAGCCGTCGCGCAGCGCCCGCGCCGCCGGATGGCCATTCGCTACGCATATCTCCGCTGCTGGTGGCGAGCGCGCTGGTGCTGGCGGCGCTGGCGTTGAATTTGTCTGCCGTCATCGGGGGACGCTCGGACACGGGGCGCCTGGAGGTGGTTTTCGCCGAGGCAGGAGGCGCGCCTATCGCGCTGGTCACCGGTCCCCAAGGGGAACGGGTGCTGGTCGACACCGGACCATCGCCGGCAGCGCTGGCCAGAGCCGTCGATCCCCTGCTGCCGGTTGCCCGCCGTCAGGTCGACCTGGTCTTACTCACACGGACCAGCAGCACATCCAGTGGTGGGCTGGCCGAGGCGGTCGAGCGCTACCGGCCGGCCGCGTCACTTGCGCCGGAAGCTGAGCGTGATGCCACCGGCGGAGCGATTGCGACCATGCCGCTCACCGCAGGCAGCGTGGTGCATCTGTCGCGCGGCGCACGGATCGAGGTCGACGAACCGCAGGAGCGCGGCGGACGGCTGCGGCTTACGGCCGTTTGGGGCGAACGGCGCATCGCGCTGACACCCGATACCAGCGCAGACGCGGGCCCATTCCATCAAACCGGAGCGCCTCCCGGCGTGCTCGCCGTTGCCCTCGCTGAACAATGGCTCCCCGCCATCTCCGTGCGCGAGCAGGGACCCGTGCGGTTATCGACCGACGGCGCCAGACTGCGGCTGAGCCCGGCGCGCGGACCGTTGCCGGCGCTATCCGCGTCGACGGCTGGGAGAGGAACGGGCCTGCTTCGATGAGCAGCCGTCACGACGGCGCTGTTTCCGCTAAGCTTGGTGACATCGCACCGCGGAGGTCTGCTCCTGAAACGCCCCGATGCTCGCCGCCTGGACCAACTTCGCTCCTGCAAGATCACGCCCGGGGTGCTGTCCTTCGCCGAGGGTTCGGCGCTCATCGAGATGGGCCAGACGCGCGTCCTCTGCGCCGCCTCGGTTGAGGACCGGGTACCCCAGTTCCTACGTGGCAAAGGCACCGGCTGGGTCACGGCTGAGTACGCCATGCTTCCCCGCGCCACGCACACACGCACCCCGCGCGAGGTGGTGAATGGGCGGGTCGGCGGCCGCACCCACGAGATTCAGCGGCTCATCGGCCGCTCGCTCCGTTCGGTGATGGATATGTCCGCCATCGGCGAGCGCACCATCGCGATTGACTGCGACGTACTCCAGGCGGATGGCGGCACGCGCACCGCCGCAATCACCGGCGCCTACGTAGCGCTGGCGCTGGCGTGCGACCGGATCGTGCGGGATGACGCCGCCCGTGCGGCCCCTCGTGAGGGGTTGCTGGCGGCGAAGCTCCGAGAGGCCGGCCTTGCCGGACGGCACGGCTGCCGGCAGGCGGTGGCCGCCGTCAGTGCTGGCATCGTCGATGGACAGGTGCTGCTGGACCTGGCGTATGCCGAGGATTCCCGCGCTGAGGTGGACTTCAACGTGGTGATGACCGAGGACGGCCGGTTTGTCGAGGTGCAGGGTACCGCCGAAGGTGAGCCATTTCCGCGCGAGGCGCTGGACCGCATCCTCGGCACGGCCGAGCAGGGGATCCGCGAGCTGTTGGGGTTGCAGCGCCAGGCGCTGGCGGCGGTCCGTGGTGGCTAGACGTAGTGACCCAGCTCTGCGCCGCCCAGCAGGTAGATATGCCCGCCCGGCTGGGTCTGCAGCGCATCCCATCCGAAGTCGGCGGCAAAGCGAAAGCCGTACGGGCAGAGATCACGACCGAGACGCACCAGCTCCCGCCCCATCGCGCCCACCATTTGCTCATCGGACCACAAGGTGTATTGGCCGGCCTCTGCCCGCGGCTCGGCCACCATCACCACCGGTGGCCATCCACTGTGCCGGCGCGAAATCGTGAACTGCGCCGTCTCAAGCACCGGCTCCGTGACGCCGGCGCGGCCGGTCAGCGCTTCCATTGCGCCACCACCAAGCACATGAATGTGCGCGTGCGGCTGGCTCTGCAGAGCATCCCAACCAAAATTGGACACGAGCCGAAACCCGTTGGGGCAGAAACGCCGGCCCATTTCCGCTGCCACCCGGCCAGCATGCCCAAGATTCGACCAGAGGTCCTCCTGGAGGCGGTGCGTCTTTGGCACCGTCAGCAGCATGAGCGGCAGCCAGCGCAGGACGTTGCGGAAGACGATGATTTCGCTGTCTTCGTGAAGGATGTCGGCCGGTGACTGGCGGGCGATGATCGCACAGAAGATGCAGCCGGGCACAGCGCCATCCTGATGCTGGTGAGCGCCGCCCCCCATGCGGTCTGTCGCGGCTCAACGATTGTAGGAATGCGCCGGAGCCAGGGTCAATTGCCGTCCGCTTTGACCGCAGCTGCCATGCTGCCTATGATCGGACTGCGGTGGCCGCCTGCCCGCCAGGCACCCCGGCCGGTAGCGGCCTTGACCATCGATATCACCCTGCATCCGATGCATGGCTAAGGGGGGCCGGTAGTGGCCGAGTTGCGCGCGTTCCGCGGGCTGCGGTACCAGGTGGACCCGGCAGCAGCCGGCGCGGTGATTGCCCCTCCCTACGACGTAATCTCTCCTCAGCAGCAGGAGGCGCTGTACGAGCGCAGCCCGCACAACGTCATCCGCCTGGAATACGGTAAGGAGACCGGCGAAGCGCGCTACCGCGCCGCCGCAGACGCCCTGGCGCAGTGGCGGTCCGGCGGCGTGCTGGCGGCGGAGGCTCGTCCGGCGCTGTACCTTTATGAGCAGCGGTTCCGGCATGGTGGCCAGAGCTACACGCGGCGGGCCGTCATCGGCAGGGTACGGCTGTCACCACCGGAGGACGGCATCATCCGGCCGCACGAGTACACGATGTCACGGCCCAAAGCGGACCGGCTGGCCCTGCTGCGCGCGACGGCCACCAACATCAGCCCCGTGTACGCACTGGTGGATGATGCGGACGGGGCATTCAAGTCAGCGATCGCGGCGCTCACGGTTGCGCCCGTTATCGACGCACAGGACTTCGTCGGTCAGGGCCACCGGCTGTCCGTGATTGACGAGCCGGAAGCCATCGCCCGCATCACTGCCGCCATAGCTGCCCGGCCGCTCTACATAGCCGACGGCCACCACCGCTACGAAACCGCCCTTGCCTACCAGCGCGAGCTGCAGAGTGTTGCCGGAGCGGCCTGGCCGCCGGACCACCCGGCGAATTTCATCCTGATGGCGATCACCGCCACCGACGATCCCGGCTTGCTGATTCTGCCCATTCACCGGCTGGTGCGGCCGGTACGCATGCCGGAGGATCTGGCGGCCGCCCTCGGCACAACGTTCGATGCCGTCGATGCCGGCTCGCTCGACAACGCCGGTGCCCGTGCAGCGCTAATGGCCGCGGTCCGTTCAGCCTCCCCGCCGGCCAACGTCTTTGGTGCGGCAGGCATCACGCCAGGGCGGCTGCATCTGGTCACCCTGCGTAACCGGCAGGCGGTCGAGCAGATGATGCCGGCGGAACACCCTGCGGCGTGGCGGGCGCTGGACGTGAACGTCCTCCAATACGGCATCCTTGAGCCGCTGCTGGGGATCGATGCCGCGGCGCTGGCTGGCGGAGAACATGTCGAATTCAGCGAAGATGACGACGAAGCGTTTGATGCGGTGCGCCACGGCGCTGCGGCGCTGGCGCTGCTGGTCAACGCCACCCGACCCGAGCAGATTGTCGCGGTGGCCGATGCCGGCGATCGTATGCCACAGAAGAGCACCTACTTCTATCCGAAGCTTGGTACCGGCCTGGTGCTCAACGCCCATGACGTAAACGGCTGATTGCCCGGCCCTACAACCGAACCAGCCGCGCCCAGTTGATGCCCGGAATGGACTCGATTTCCTTCACCTGGTCGTCGGCGGGCTCATCGTCCAGTTCCAGCACCATCAGCGCGTGACCGCGGGCCGCGCGCCGGCCCACCTTCATCGCACTGATGTTGATGTCCCAGGCCCCCATCCGCGTGCCAACCGCGCCGATCATCCCCGGCCGGTCAGTGTTGTCACACAGCAGCAAGAATCCCGCGCTTGGCGTGAGATCGACGCGTAGGCCGTGCAGGCTGAGGATGTGCGGCAGCCCATGTTCGACGCTGCCTGAGACGGTGGACTTGCCGGTACGGGTCTGCACCGTGACGGTCACTGCACTCAGCCCGTCCTCGCCCTCGGTGTCTTTGAGCTCGACGATGTGCAGCCCCCGTTGCTCGGCTACCAGATTGGCGTTGACCACCGAGATGTTGCCCTCGCTCACCGGCTTGAGCAGGCCGCGAATAACGGCGGCGCGCAACACGGTGGTGTCGTGCAGAGCGAGATCGCCGCTGTAGGCGATTTCGACGGAGCGCAGCTGGCCCTCTGATAGCTGCGTGGCAAGCGACCCGACCAGTTCTGCCGCAGCAAGGTACGGACTCAGGATACTCATCGTCTCCGGCGCTACCATCGGCGCGTTCACGGCGTAGGCGGCCGGCTCGCCGCGGAGCACCGCCAGGATCTGCGCGGCAACGTCCACCGCCACCCGCTCCTGCGCCTCGGCCGTCGACGCCCCGAGATGCGGGGTGACGATGATGCGTTCGTCGGTGGCCAGCGGCGTCTCGGGCGCCGGCTCCTTGCTGAAGACATCGACGGCGGCGCCGGCCACTCGACCCGAGCGCACGGCCTCGAGCAGGGCGGTCTCTTCGATGATGCCGCCGCGGGCTGTGTTGATCAGGCGCACGCTCGGCTTCATCTGCGCGATCTCTTCTTCGGCGATGAGCCCGCGGGTGCCCGTAGTGAGAGTCGTATGCACCGTGATGAAGTCCGCAAGGCGCAGCAGCTCCGGCAGCTCGACCAGCTCGACGCCGAGCGCCCGCGCCCGTTCTTCCGGTACAAACGGATCATGGCCGATCAGCCGCATCTCCAGGCCGCGCGCCCGCCGCGCCACCTCGGACCCGACCTGACCCAGGCCAATCACACCGAGCGTCTTCCCCCGCAGTTCAACGCCGACATACTTGGATCGCTTCCATTCCCTCGCGCGCAGTGAGGCGTCGGCCTGCGGGATATGCCGCGCCAGGGCCAGCATCAGCCCCACTGTGTGCTCGGCGGCGGAGATGGTATTGCCCGTCGGTGCGTTGACTACGACGATCCCGCGCTGCGTGGCGGCCGGGATGTCGATGTTGTCGACCCCCACGCCGGCCCGGCCGATCACCTGCAGCCGCGTCCCCGCACCGATCACCTCCGCCGTCACCCGCGTCTCACTGCGCACGACGAGCGCGTCGTATTCGGCGATAACCGCGCACAGCTCTTCGTTGCTGAGCCCCGTGCGCACATCAACCTGGGCCTCGCGCAACAAGATCTCGATACCATCCTGCGCGATCGGATCGGCGACCAGCACTCGGGCGCCCATAGCGTTCCCCTTATCTCTTCATCTGCGTGGTGTACGGCGTGGCAAGACGTGAGGAGCCATGTCGCTGGCTCCCCACGATGCGGTCATTGCCTGCCGGCCGTGAGTCTGAGCGGTCACACCCGAGCAGCCGGAACGTGACCTAACGCTGCCAGGCCCTTCGCCAGGGCATCCAGCGCTTCATCAATGTCTGCCTCAGACACCAGGCCGAGATGGCCAATGCGGACGATCTTGCCGGCGAGATCGCCCTGACCGCCGGCCAGCACCACCCCGTGCTCCTCGCGCAGCAGCTTGCGCAAGGCGGACACATCGATCCCGGCCGGGATCTTGACCGCGGTGACGGTGTTGGAGGCAAACTGCTGATCGGCGAGCAGCTCCAGCCCCATTTCGCGCACACCACGACGGGTGTACGCACCGATGGCGGCATGGCGGGACCAGACGCTGTCCCAGCCCTCACGCTCCAGCATCTCCAGCGCCACATCGAGGGCATAGTACAACGACAGCGCCGGTGTCCACGGCGTCTGCCCCTTGTCCTGGGCCTCCTTCGTCTTTAGCGCATCGAAGTAATAGCGGGGCGCCGTAGCGCGGCGGTTGGCCTCCCAGGCGCGGGGACTCATCGAGACAAACGCCAGTCCGGGTGGGAGCATCCAGCCCTTCTGCGAGCCACTGACGACTACGTCCAGCCCCCAGGCGTCCGTCCGCACCGGGATCGAGCCCATCCCTGAGATCGAGTCCACCAGGATCAGGCGGTCATCACCGGCGGCGCGTACGGCAGCGGCCAGAGCCTCCAGCGGATTCGTAACCGACGTCGACGTCTCGTTGTGGGTCAGCAGCACCGCCCGGATCTCAGGATCAGCGGCGAGAGCGCGAGTGACAGCCTCTGGGCCGGCGGCCTGGCCGGAGGCAAAGTCCAGCTTGGTGACGGCGGCGCCGTATGACTTGGCAATGGAGGCGAAGCGGTCACCGAAGTTGCCGATGGAGACAGCCAGCACCTTATCGCCGGGCGAGAGCACATTCACAATCGCCGCTTCCAGGCCGCCGGTGCCGGAGGAGGTGAAGATGAGGACGTCGCTGTCGGTCTGGAAAGCGCGCTTGAGCCCGGCAGCCACGCGCCGGATGATCGCCGCGGCCTCCGGGCCACGGTGGTCGTTCATCTGGCGGGCCATTGCTTCGAGCACTTCCGGCGGGCACGGCGTCGGCCCTGGCGTTCGCAGGTTCACAGAGGTCCTCCTTCACATCGGCACACCGGCATAATACGAACGGGCGCGGAAATGGGTCAAGCAATTGAGAATCCTGTCACAAACGGCCGCGCGAGATGGATAGGGACAGTGCTATGTCGGGCTATGACCACGCCAGCCGATTTCGAGCGTTGCCGAGTGTTGCCGGGCTGGCACGACACCCCCAACTCCAGGCTGCCGGCATCCCCGACGGCTGGCTCACCGCGCTGATCCGCGAGGAACTGGCGGAAACGCGCCGGCAGGTGGCCGCGGGCGAGGTTGCGCCGTCTCACGAGGCGCTGGCGGTGGCCGTGCTCGCGCGGGCCGCACGCCTGCAAGGTGGCGTATCCCCGGTGATCAACGCTACCGGGATCCTCCTGCACACCAACCTCGGCCGGGCGCCGCTATCGACCGCCGCCCGCCGTGCCATGGACCTCGCCACCCGCGGCTATAGCAACCTCGAGTTCGATCTTGACTCCGGCGGGCGCGGTTCTCGCCACCGTCACGTGGAGGAACTGCTGCAACGGGTCACCGGCGCTGAGGCGGCGCTGGCCGTCAACAACAACGCTGCCGCGCTGCTGCTGGCCCTGGGCGCGCTGTGCAGCGGCCGGGAAGCGGTCATCTCCCGTGGTGAGCTGGTGGAGATCGGCGGCGGGGTTCGCATTCCGGACGTGCTGCGTCAGAGCGGCGCACGGATGATCGAGACCGGCACCACCAACCGTACCTATGTCAACGACTATACCGATGCTACCTCGCCCGATACCGCCGCCTATCTCCGCGTCCACTCGTCGAACTTCCGCATCACCGGCTTCACGGCGCGGCCGGACCTAGCCGAGCTGGTCGAGGCCGCGCATCACCGCGGGCTGCTGCTGATCGATGACCTCGGCTCTGGGGCGCTGTTCGATACGACGGTGTACGGCCTGGACCGCGAGCCGATGGTCCAGGACAGCGTCGCGGCCGGCGCAGACCTGGTGCTGTTCTCCGGGGATAAGCTGCTCGGAGGCCCGCAGGCTGGCATCCTCGCCGGTCGCGCGGTGCTGATTGCGCAGCTCAGACGCCATCCGCTGGCGCGGGCACTGCGGCTGGACAAGGGCAGTCTCGCCGCCCTGCACGCGACGCTGCTGCACTACGCGCGCGGGGAGGCGCAGCGGGAGGTGCCCGTGTGGCGCATGATTGCGACGCCTCTGGACGAGCTCGAATCGCGCGCTCAGCGCTGGGCCGCCGCCCTTGCGCCGGCCGCCGCGTCGCTGGTGGCGGCACGCTCGATGGTCGGCGGTGGCAGCCTGCCAGGCGAGAGCCTGCCAACGGTGGCGCTGCGGCTGGAGACGTACCCAGCTGACGGGTTAGCGCGACGTCTGCGCACCGGCCACCCAGCGGTCGCCGGCAGGATCGAGCGGGATGGGTTGCTGCTCGATCCCCGCACCGTCGCACCTGAGGATGACGGCGCCATGCTGATGGCCGTCCGTGCGGCGCTTGCCGGGAGCGAGATGCTCCGGTAGGGGCCGGCAGAGCGCACCGGGCACGGCTGGCCCGTTCGCAAGCTGCCGTCCAGCCCGCCGCCCGCGGAGCCGCAGGGCAGTCATACCGCACCGCGCTGACACCGGGCGGATGGCCACCCGGCACCACGCCGCGGCAGGCAGCGCTCCCACAGTGGCGAAAGCCAGCGCGCCAGCAGGCGACTGAGGTAGACCGGCAGGCTTGGTGCTCGCCCCGGTCTCCGCCCGCCGGTCAAGCGATGCCGTGCCGAGCCCGGCCGCATTCGTCATTGCTTGACCAGAGGAGCGGCCACAGCATGGGTGGTGCCGGGAAGACTCGGGCTCGGCACGGCATCGCTTGACCGGCGGGACCGCGAGAGCGGCGCTCACCGCCGCCACACGTCGTGCGCGGTGAGAACGTGCCGGCGCGGCCAGCAACCGCTAGCCACCAGCAGTCCATAGCCGGTACGTAGGCGCTGTTCCTATACTGGCGCACCTTCGCGGTTTTCCACACTGCCAGAGCGCGGACGCCGGCAACGGCTGATGACGAACTATGCCTTGCCGATGATCGCTATAGCTGTATAGGTTCACATAGCAATGCGCGCAATCGCGCTGACGCGATGTACAATGTAGTCGGGCAGTCATCCACATCGGAGTAACGGAGGTTAGCGGCTATGGTAGCGCTTGAGGATCTGGTAGTAGATAGCCGCGAACTGGACCGGGAGCTGGTTGCCACGGTGCTTGCGCCCTACCTGCGCATCGACCGGCGCTCGGGCGAAGTGATTCCGCTGGGGCTGTGGGAGGAGACGCCCACCGAGAGCCGGGTCCTTCTGTATCTACTGGCCAGGCGGGCGATGCAGGCGCTGGCCCTTCCCGGCGGCGACGCCGCTGCCACCCCGGTCGAGATTGAACGGGCGACCGGTATTCCCGGCGGCTCGGTCAGGCCGGCACTCCGGCGTCTGTTGAAGTCCCGCGCAGTCGCCAGGGGCGATGGAGCAAGCTACATCGTCCCCAACTATGCTATGGCCAGGGTCCACCAGCAGCTTCGGCCCTGGTCAACGCGCGGCGTCGCCTAGCCGGCCTAGCGGTGTAGGGACGGCAGGCGCGGACCAGCGCGCTGGGTGGCGCCCGCGGCCAGCTCTTTCCGCCCCACTGGCAGGGCAAGGGGGGCCGCGGTCCTCCGAGGGTTCATGCGATGGATGACGATCAGATCCGCGCTGCGATTGCCCGTGCACGGCTGTTAGCAGAGGACCAGCCGGAACCGTTTCGGTCGCTGGCGTTCCGCGCCGTGCTCCAGACGCTGCTGACCGGCGCCGGCGCACCTCCCGGCTCCGGAGTGCCGGTTCGCACGCCGCCCTCGCCCATCGGACTTGACCTTGTCGAGTTCTTGGCCGCGCGGAAGGCCGACACCCACCCAGACCGCGCGGTCGCAATTGCCTACTACCACTACCGCACCCGCAATGGCGCCGGCGTCTCCACCCGCGATCTGACCGATGCCTATGCCCGAGCCCGCATCAAGAAACCCCAGAACTTCCCCGATGTGATTGCAGCCTGCGTCCGCCGTGGTCACCTGGTTGAGGGGGATCGCAAGGACGGCATGAAGTCATGGGTGGTGACGCGCAGCGGCGAAACCCATGTCGAAACTAGCCTGTGAGCCCCATGGGGCGCCGGCCGCACCGTGCCGCACGCAAGCTGATAAGCTAGGTGCGTGAATCAGAAGACGCTCCGCATCCTTGAGTTTGACAAGGTGATTGCCCGTCTGGCGGGGCTGACGAGCTTCGCCCCCGGCCGGGAGCTGACGCTGGCGCTCACTCCCACCGCTGACCACTCCGAGGCGGTGCGCCGTCAGCGCGTCACGGCCGAGGCCCGCTGGCTGCGCGAAGTGCGGCCGAACCTGGGGCTGGGTGGCGCACGCGACATCCGCGAGGCCACCAACCGGGCAGCGCTGGGTGGCGTGCTGGACGGTGCTGAGCTCCTGGACGTGCGCAACACCCTGGTTGCGGTTCGGCAGCTCAAGGGCAATGTCACCCGGCTGGCCGCCAATGTGCCCCTGCTGGCCGATGTCGCCCGGCGCATGGAGGAGCTTGGCGCGCTGATCAATCACATTGACCGCGCCATCAACCCTCGCGGTGAAGTCGTCGACAGCGCCAGTCCGGCACTCCAACAGTTACGGCGTGAAATCCGCATCGCCCATGACCGGCTGGTGGCGCGCATGAATGAGATCCTGGCCTCTGCCGTCAGCCGCGGTGTGGCACAAGAGCCGATCGTCACCTTTCGCGACGGCCGATACGTCATCCCGGTGAAGGCCGACTTCCGCGGTCAGTTGCGCGGCATCGTTCACGACACCTCCTCCTCCGGCGCCACGATGTTCATCGAGCCGCTGGCCGCGGTCGAACTCGGAAACACCTGGCGCGAACTGCAACTTGACGAACAGCGCGAGGTAGAGCGCATCCTGCGCGCGCTGTCGGACGAAGCCGGTCGGGTGGCGCCACAATTGCGGCAGAATGTCGACTGCCTGGCGCAGTTTGACCTGGCCTTCGCCAAGGCACGCCTGGCCGAACAACTCGGCGCCACCGAGCTGCCCTATGCCGGCCCAGAGCAGCCCTGGCTGGCGCCCGGGCCGTCGGAGCTGCGCCTGGTGGATGCCCGCCACCCGCTGCTGCGGGGCGAGGTCGTCCCTACGTCGCTGGCTGTGGGCGGTCCGTACTCGGTGCTGTTGATCACCGGCCCCAACACCGGCGGCAAGACCGTGGCCCTCAAGACCGCCGGTCTGTTGACATTGATGGCGCTGGCCGGCTTACCCGTGCCCGCAGAAACCGGCACGCGCATCCCGGTCTACGCATCGGTCCATGCCGATATCGGCGATGAACAGAGCATCGAGCAGTCGCTGTCCACCTTCAGCTCACACATGCGCAACATCATCGCCATCCTCGAAGAGGCAACCGCCAATAGCCTGGTGCTGCTCGACGAGTTGGGCGCCGGCACTGACCCGACTGAGGGCGCGGCACTGGCCCGCGGGATCGTTGCCTCGCTGATGCGCCGAGGCTCCAGTGTCGTCGCCACGACACACCACGGCGAACTGAAGCTGTTCGCGCACGCCACCCCGGGCGTCATGAACGCCAGTGTTGAGTTCGACCCGGAGTCGTTTGCGCCCACGTACAAACTTGCGATCGGTCTGCCCGGGCGCAGCAATGCCATCGCCATCGCCTCGCGGCTGGGGATGCCGGACGACGTTCTGATGGATGCGCGCGGGCAGATCACGCCGGAGCAGGTGCGGCTGGAGGACCTGCTCGACCAGCTACAGCGCGAACGCGACGAGGCGGCCGCCGCCAAGCGTGCGGAGCGGCTGGCAGTCCAGGAGGCGCAGCAAATCCGCGACCAGCTGGCGCGCCGGCTGGACGAGGTCGAGGCCACGCGTGACGACCTGATTGCTGACATGCGCCGCCAGGTTGAAGACGAGATCGCCGGGGTGCGGGAGCGGTTGCGCGAGGCGACGCGCCGGCTGGCACGGCCGCAGCCGGTGGAGTTTCCGGCCGTTCAAGAGGAAGCGCGCGCTGCCGTTGCAGAGGCGGAACGCCAGCTCCAGCGCCAGCGCCGCCGCGCCCCCCGGAGACGGCGGGAGGAGCCGGGTCCGCGCGTGGAGGAGATCCAGCCGGGAGACCGTGTGTGGGTGCGCGGCCTGGAGACGGCTGGCGAAGCGCTGTCCGCCATTGATGACCGACGGGAACTCGAGGTCCAGTTTGGCGGGTTGCGCACCCGCGTCAAGGCTGACCAGGTGTCCCGCATTGCCCGCCAGCTGCCGGCGCCGGGGCGGGTCACCGTTAATGTGATCGCCGCCGGACCAGCGCCGTCACCCGGCATGGAGATCGAGGTGCGGGGCCAGCGGGTCGATGAAGCGCTGCCGCGGGTGGAGGAGTTTCTTGACCATGCCTTCCGCGCGGGACTGCCGTTCGTCCGTATCATCCATGGTAAGGGCACCGGCACGCTGCGGCGGGTGGTGCGAGAGCACCTGGCCGGCAACCCCGTGGTCTCCTCCTTTGAGACGGCGGGCCACAGTGACGGGGGTGAAGGGGTCACCATCGCCCACTTGGCCATCTAAGACACGCGAACACGCACGTTCAAGCCCGGACCGCCAGCAGAAAGCAGCACCCGCCATGAACCAGCATCGTGTGGCCGTTGTCGACGACACCGCGGAGCAGCATCCGGCGCCGTTCATGGACCGGGTCGTGCGCCAGCTCGGCCTGTCGAGTTCCGCCGCGGCGGTGTACGGCGCGCCGGTTGAGCATGGCCCATACACGGTGGTGCCAGTGGCACGGGTTATGTATGTCTACGGCGCCGCCATGGGGCCGGAGCTCGCCGGCCGGAAGATCGAGCAGCCTGCCGAAGGCCGCATGATCCCATCGCTCACCACGGGCGGCGGCGCCGGCGGAGCGGGCATCAGCCGGCCGGCCGGTCACATCGAGATCGGCCCCGCAGGTACACGTTTTGTTGCGGTGCGGCGCGACTGGCGTGGGCCGGTTATGGCAGCGGGCGTGGTGGGGACAGCACTGATGCTGCTGCGGCCACCGTGGCGGCGGGGAGGACGGTAGCGCCGGTCCGCCACCTGCGCTACTGAAAGCGGGGTTCTCGTTTCTCCAGGAACGCCGACATCGCCTCACGCGGATCCGGTCCACGGTATGCGGCGGCAAAGCTGTCGATGCCGAGCTTGATCGCCCGGTCCATTGAGTCGTCGAAGTACCAGCGCCGCACCAGCGCCTTCTGTAGCCGCAACGCCTCCCGGCTGTACGAGGCAAGCTGCTGGGCCAGGGCAAGCGCCACCTCGAGCGCGGCGCCGGTGGGAGCGACGCGGTTTACGAAGCCGGCCGCCTTCGCCTCGGAGGCCGTGACCACCTCACCGGTGTAAACCCACTCTGCGGCGCGGCTGAGCCCAATCAGCGGCACGAGCAACGCTGCCTCAATCACCGAAGGGATGCCGACCCGTACCTCAGGCATGCCGAAGGTCGCATTCTCCGCCGCAACGCGCAGATCGCAGACAGCAGCCAGTTCACAGCCTGCTCCCAGGGCAGGTCCGTTGACCGCCGCGATCACGATCTTATCCAGGCCGCGAATCGTCGCGAACAGGCCATGCAGATGGGTGATGAAAACGCGCGCCTCCTCCGGCGTGAAGTCGCGCATCTCCCGAACGTCGGCACCGGCCACGAACGCGCGCCCGGCGCCGGTAAGCACCACCACCGACAGGCTGTCATCAACACCGGCTTCAGCCAGCATCAGGGCAGCGTCGTGGATGAGCTGGCTGCCCATGAGGTTTAGGCGGGCCGGCTGATTCAGCGTCACCACCCCTACCCGGCCGGAACGCTGAAACAGGACCGATGCCTCGTTCATCGCCTAACTCCTCGCCGCTGCTAGACAGCGCTGCGACGCGCTGACGGGTAGATGATCGGCACGCGTGGCGCCGAAGCAGCGAACGTGGCGCCCATCGCCCCATCCGCCATCTCGGGGAAGCGCGAGAAGGTGATACGAGTGCTTTCGATGTACTCAAAGCCACCGTTGCGGATGCGGAAGGCACGGTCGTGACCGGGATAGACGATGGCACACCGCTCGACGATGCGGCTGACGCTTGTGCGGGCGGCGTCCTCATCCCAGAAGACGTTGTCCGGGAGGCCGGCCGCGATGGAGCCGGAGCTAGGCAGCGCGTCCCCCACAATGCCGATCATCCCGTCTGCGGTACGGACCAGCACGGTCTGGCTGCCCGGGCTGTGACCGGGCGTCGCCATCACGCTGACACCGTCCGCGATCTCCTCGCCGTCGCGCACCTCCTGGATTGGGTGCCGGTCCAGTACGGCATGGGTCCAAGCGGGCGTCGCCCAATCCAGCTGGTGCGGACTGCGCGTGTACTCGTGCTCGGCGGGGCTGATGATGACTCGGGCCCGCGGAAAGCAATCGACATTCAGGCAGTGGTCCCAGTGGGCATGGGTCAGCACCACGGCATCGATGTCGTCTGGGGCAATCCCCTTTGCCTGCAGCCGCTCCAGCAGCAGGGCGCGACGGCCGACATGCCCGACATCGACCAGCAACAGCCGGCCGGCATCGCGCAGCAGCGTCACGCCGCAGAATCCGAGCGTGCCTTCGTCGGTGCGAATCCCGAATCCCTGGAGCACGGTTTCAACGGTGGTCATCGATCCCCTCCGCAAAGCCATCGCCGCGAAGCTTACCATGTCTGGAGTGCCGCACGTTGCGGCACAACCAGTCCGCAACCAATGATTGCCGGCGTCCGCCGCCACAGGGATGCACCATGCAAGATTACTACGATGTGCTCGAGGTGAGCCCGCGTGCCGGCCACGACGTGATCGACGCCGCCTATCGTGCGCTGACGCGCCGGCTATCGCAGACCGCAGAAGATGACCCTACCGCGCAGCGCAAGCGCGAGCTGGTCAACGAGGCATATGCAGTGCTGAGCGCGCCACTCTCCCGGCAGCGCTTTGACGTCCAGCGCATCGAGCGCCATGCGAGCAAGCAACTGGCAATCGATGAATCTCAGCGGCAGGCCATTCGCCATCCCCTGGTCTACTTCCTGCGGACACAGGGCTGGTACCTGCTCTTCCTCTATTCCTTCACGAATTTGCTGTGGATGGCGGTCTCCTTCGTGACGGGCGATGTCGGGTGGCGGGACGTGGCTTTTGTGGCGGTGTTTTCGGCCGTCATGACCGGCGCGGCCGGCCTGGCCTACTTCGCCAGCTGGTGGCGGATGAGCGCACCGGCGGTGGTCGTGGCCTGCGTCATCTATCCACCGGCCGGATATGCCCTCCTCCTATTAGCGTCTTGGCGCTCGCCGTCGGTCGAAGGCGCGATCCTGAGCGCTGTATTCTCGGTCTTCCTCACGCTGTTCACGCTCATTCACTCTCTCGACGGCGAGGCTTCACCCGACCAAGCCAGCAACGGAGACCTGCCCGGCACCGGGCTCAGTCTGTGACAGTTCCCTTCGTGCTGGGGATGGCGCCCGCCGTGCGCGGGTCGACCCGCGTCGCGGCGCCCAGCGCGCGGGCCAGTGCCTTGAAGATCGCTTCAGCACGATGGTGGTCATTCTTGCCGTACAGCAGCCGCACATGCAGCGTCAACCCGGCCTGCTGTGCCAGCGACCAGAGGAAGTGCTCAATCATCTCGGTTGGCAGCGCGCCAATACGCTCGCCTGCAAACGGGATATCAAACACCGTGTACGGCCGGCCACTAATATCCACGGCGGCAAAGCCTAGGCACTCATCCATCGGCCAGAAGGCGTGCGCGGCACGAACGATGCCGGCTCGGCTGCCCAGCGCCCGATGCAGTGCCTGGCCAATGGCGATGCCGCAGTCCTCCACCAGATGATGCGCATCCCGATCCAAATCGCTCCGCAACGCGCGAACCTTGATGTCCATGAGGGAGTGCCGTGCCAGCTGCTCAACCAGGTGATCCAGCATTCCGATGCCGGTGGCGCACTCATAACGGCCGCTGCCGTCCAGGTTGACCGTGGCTTCAATCAGGGTCTCCGCGGTGTCACGCCGGACCTCACCTGCTCTGACCGAGCTCACGCGGCGCCTCCCCCATGGCATGCAGCGTCGCGAGCAGCCGGTCACTGTGCTCCGGCAGCCCGACGCTGATCCGAATCTTGTCCCGCAACCCATCGCGGCCGAAGTAGCGGGTGAAGATACCCTGCGCACGGAGCGCATCCCGCAGCAAGCCGGCATCACCGGCCGTGACGTCACACAAGATGAAGTTTGCAGCGGACGGCCGTGGCCGCAGGAACGGCACACTCGCCAGCAGGGCGCTCAGCCGCTCGCGCTCCGCGACGATTCGTGCCACCCGCTCCAACAGCAGCTCACGGTCTTCCAGGGACGCGACAATTGCAGCTTCCGCCGCGACATTGATGTTGTAAGGCGGCTTGATCGCCATCAGCAGATCCGCCAACGGCCGCGGCATGACGCCATAGCCGGCCCGCAAACCTGCTAGCCCTGCCCACTTGCTGAAGGTGCGGATCACGATCAGGTTGTCCCGGTCCGCTACCAGCGGAACTACCGACCCACCGCTGAACTCGATGTAGGCTTCATCCACCACTACCGGTACCCCCAGCGCGAGTAGCCGGTCCAGATCCTCGCGCGGCAGCAGGTTGCCGCTGGGGTTGTTTGGCGAGGCGACGAAGATCAGCTTGGTGCGCTCGTCAACCGCCGCCTCGACCGCGGGCACATCAACGCTGAAGTCATCATGCCGGGGCACGGGCACGTAGGCGCCGCCGCAGACCGCCGCGGTAAAGACGTACATCCCAAACGTGGGCACCAGATCAATCACGTGGTCGCCGGGGGCGAGCAGCGCGCGGGCGAGCAGATCGATCAGCTCATCGCTGCCGGCCCCGGCGACGATGCAATCCGGTGCGGCACCGGTGTACTCCGCCAGCGCGGCACGCACGCGAAGCTGATCAGGATCAGGGTAAATGTTATAGCCGTGCAGCGGATGGAGCGCCGCCAACGCCGCCAGCGCCCGCGGCGACGGGCCGTAAAGGTTCTCGTTGCCGTCCAGCTTGACGATGCGCTCCGGCGGGATGCCCAGCCGCGCCGCCGCCACCTCCACCGGTTCCACCGGTTCGTAGTGCGCCATCCGCAGCAACTCGGGCCGGACGTACCTTAGCAGCCCATAACTCATTGTCGTGCCGGTAGATTCCATGGACCGTGGCCCTTTCCTGTGCGAACGCGGCGGGTTAGCGGTCGCATGCTGCGTACGCCGCGGGCCGCGCCGGCCCGGGCGGCCGCAGCCGCCAATGCTTGGCGCAGCGCCCTAGTGGCCAAGGCGCACCTCCAGTGCCCGGGCATGCGCCGTCAGTCCCTCCGCGCGCGCGATGCGGGCCGCGGCCAGCCCCACCTGCTGCGTTACCTCGTCGCTAACGGCCACGAGACTGATGATCTTGAGGAAGTCATGCACGGACAGTGGCGATGCCCAGCGTGCACTGCCGCCGGTGGGCATGACATGGCTGGGTCCGGCCATATAGTCCCCCAGCGCCTCCGGCGACGCCTCGCCGACGAACACCCCACCAGCGTTACGTACCGACGGCACCACCGCCCATGGATCACGCAGCAATAAGCAGAGGTGTTCCGGCGCGTACTCGTTGGCCAGCTGCACCGCCTCCTCAAGCGACGCCGCCACCACGATGCCGCCGCGATTGCGGAAGGCCGCGGCGGTGATATGGCCGCGCTCCAGCAATGCCGCCTGCCGCACCACTTCGACCGCCACCTGCTCGGCCAGGGCCGGCGAGTCGGTGATCAGCAGCGGGCTGGCCAGCTCATCATGTTCGGCCTGCGCCAGCAGATCGGCCGCGCAGATCACCGGATCGGCGCTCTCATCCGCCAGCACCATCGTTTCCGTCGGGCCGTAGATTGCGTCGATGCCGACGCTACCGAACACCGCCTTCTTCGCCAACGTCACGAACAGTCCGCCGGGGCCAAAGATCTTGTCCACCCGCGGGACGCTCTCCGTGCCATAGGTAAAGGCGGCGATGGCCTGCGCCCCACCCGCCCGCACCACGGCGTCGACACCAGCGATGTCGGCGGCGACCAGCTTGACCGCCGGAATCGAGCCGTCCGGCAGCGCCGGGCTAGCCACGACAACGTGATCCACACCGGCGACTCGCGCCGGGATGGCGGTCATCAGCAGTGAGGAGGGCAGTGGGGCGGCAGTGCCGGCGACATAGATGCCGGCGCGCTCGATAGGCCGCACCAGCTGTCCCAGGCCATTGTCTTCGAAGTTGACCCAGCCTTGGCGCAGTTGCCGTTGGTGATAGTCGCGGATACGGCCGGCGGCCAGCCGCAGCGCATCAATCAGCTCTGGAGCAACCTGCTGATAGGCGGCGTCGACCTCATCGCGCGAGACGGTGACGGACGCCGGCGCCGCGCCGTCCAGGCCCTCGTTGAAGCGGCGCACGGCAGCGTCACCTTCGGCCCGCACAGCACTCAAGATCCGTTGGACCACCTCCGTCACGGAAAGACCGGGACCGAATAAGCGGCGGTCTCGCTCCCGCACGTACTCCGGCGGCTCGGTGTCCTCTAGCGGCACCCGGCGCAACAAGCGCTCGCGGGCCGCAACAGCGCCGCGCACGATCGGCACGGTGAAATCCAGCTTCGTCACAGGCAGTCCTTGTCAGTGGTGGCGGTCAGCGCCGCCCGAAGAACCGTTCGGCCGCTTCGAGTGCCCGCTCGCTCGCCTGCTCGATATAGGCATCGATGTGCGCTGTTGAGACATGGCGGATGGTGCGTTCCAGCACGTCGGGGATCTCCTGCACGAAGCGGTCAATCGCATCGTCTGACTCCAGGCCGGAGCCCCGCAGATGCCTGCCCCCTTGGAACTTGAAGCGGTCCCAGGTCGGCGGGTGGCGGGTGATGTCGATGGCGACGTCCAACCAGCGTTTGAGCGTCTCAGAGTCGAGGAACCCGACATCGAAGGCGAGCGAACAGGACTCCAGCGCTGATCGAATGCCGGTGCTGAGCTCTGGGTCCTCCCGCCGCCGCCGGTCCAGCTCATACTGAAGCACCCGGTCCATGATGTTAGCCTGAGCGCCGCCGCCCAGCGCCGACAACTGGCCGAAGTGCGGGCGATAGACCGCCGTGATCCAGGTCTCGTCCAGCGCCAGATGGCCAATGTACCCAGCCACCCAGGCGGCAGGGGCCGGGTCAAGATTCGCGGCATCCGCCAGGTGGCTATGCTCGGCGAACATGGCCGCCACCGAATCCTGATGCGCCGTGACCGCGAGGTCGAAGAAGTGCGTTCGCTCCCGTTCCCAGCGAGTCAACACACGAATGTCCGGCGATGTCGAGCCGAGGAAGTAAGCGCCGGGTTGTGCCATCACCGGCGAGCCGCCCAGCCGTTGAGCGACGTCGCGCGCCATCGCCATGTGTAAGAAGATCGGTGGCATGCGCACTGCCCGCGGGGCGGAAGGCCCCTGCTATCAGCCGTCGAGGCCATCACGGAACCGTGTCACCAACTGTTCGACCAACCGGCGGCGCGGACCGTCAATGCCGGACGTGCGGGTGATGACGCAGTTCGTTGAGTCGAAGACATGGTCCACCTTCTTCAGGCGGTTTGCCCGAAAACTTGAACCCGTCTCCGTACCTTCTATCAGAATCTCGCTGTCCTCCGGCACAAACGCCTCGCTGGCGCCGTTGACCGGAATCACCTGATACCTGCCCAAGTGCCGCAGCCGGGCGAAGTGGTCGGCAATGTTGGGGTACTCGGAAGCAACCCGAATGGCAGTGTGGCCCTGTCCGCGCCACCATCCCAGCGCTTCTGCCAGCGTGGTAGCCGGCACATCTTCGCTGACGGCAGCGGCGATACCGTAGCGCGAGCGCTGCAAGTCCAGCGCCTCTGCCACCGGGCTGGCTGGAAAGGCAAAGAGGTGATCAAGCAGCCAATCGCGGCCGGTGATGGCGAGGTCGAAGTTGCCCAGGGCCACCTGCTGCGGCATATCCTGCGGCCGGATGACCTTCACCTCCAGCCCATCAATGCCGCTGGCCGGCCGGCGAACATAGCTCTTTTCGCCGTAGCCGTCGAATGTCAGACCGGCGGCAGCCAGTGCGGCGAAGGTGTGACGTTGGGCGTGCCCGTCTGGCACAGCCAAGCGGACGCCCTCCCGCTCTCGACCAGCTGCCGGTGCGAGCCGCGATTCCAG
Organism: Chloroflexota bacterium; assembly: GCA_963170165.1. Classification (GTDB taxonomy): domain Bacteria; phylum Chloroflexota; class Dehalococcoidia; order CAUJGQ01; family CAUJGQ01; genus CAUJGQ01. The sequence continues at coordinate 24,718 of CAUJGQ010000045.1, forward strand.
CTGGGAAGCACGTGGGAGCGCGAGCGTCCCCGGCGGCACGGCCGGCGCCGCCATCGCCAGCAGGCGGCCGATAACCGCGCCCAGATCACGGCCCGCCAGCCCGCGGCGCCCAGCGATCAGCCAGGCCGAAGCGTCGAGGAGCGTGACGAGCGGCTCCAGCCCATGAGCGAGCACATCGGATGGGTCCTTGACGGCCAGAATAGCGAGGTCGGCATCCTCCGGCGGATAGGCTTCGGCCGCGCCCCAGACACTGTGAATGCTGTAGCGGGCAAACCGCATTCTGCGGGCAAACCGCTCAGCGATGCCGGGGAACTCCGAGACAATCCGCAGGCCACGCACCCCTGACCAGGAACGCAACGGGCCCAGCCGCTGCAGCGTCTCTGGAGCGGCAGCGGCAACCAGTTGATGACGGCCGAAGCCTAGCGGCCGGAGCACCGTGACATCGTCATAGGGGAACCGCGACTGCAGTTCCTCCACCCAGGCCGCGGAGCAGATACCGAAGTCGTAGTTGCCCAGTGCCACCTGGATGGGAATATCCTTCTCGCGAAACACGCGCAGGGCGACGTCGTCGCGACCTTCGAGCGATAGTCGCAACGAGCGCGACCCATCCGCGTAGGGTGAGCAAGCGAGGCCGCCGGCCGCCAGCGCCGCCGCCACGGGCCCGCGCAGGTCACCGGTAGGCAGGGCAAGCGTTAGCACTGGCCCCTCCCCAACGCCGCCAGCACCAGATCCATGCTGGCGGCTCCCAGGTCGCCGCCCGATTGGACATCATGCAGCACGTAGCGGGCGGCGCCGCGGGCGGGGTCCACGGTCAAGGTCCACCGGCAGGCAGGATGGCGGCGCGAGCCTACCAGCTCGGCGCAGAATCCGGCCGCCTGCAACTCACTCGCGACGCTCAGCGCCAGTCCGGCCGCCTCCGCCGAGACGGCGGCAGGCTGGACCAGGACGACGGGGCCGCGCTCTGGCTCGATCTCCGGCATCCTGGCCATGACGTGTTCCATAGCCAACCCAAAGCCGCAGGCCGGAACGGCGCTACCGGCGGTCCGGTGCACCAGGCTGTCGTATCGGCCGCCACCGCCGGCATCACTGCCATCACTGAGGGCGAAGCGGAAGATAGGGCCGGTGTAGTACTCGAAGTCGCGGGCCAAGGTCATCGAGATGTCGAATGGGCAGCCGGTGGCCGCCAGGGCCCGCGCCACGAGATCGAGCTCATCCAGCGCCGGTGCCATCCCCGGCACCGCTTCGGCGAACACGGCACGCAGATTAGACAAGTAGCCGGCATCGGTTCCGGTGACCGTGAACAGCAGGTCAAGCGGGGCGCGCACGTCAGGCAGGCGGCCCAGGATCTCCTGGGTAACCGACAGATCGCCGTCGAGGATGCGGTCGTAGCGCTCTGCCTGCTCGTCCGGAGCGAAGCCAGCCCGCGCCAGCAGCGCCCGCAGCACGCCGGTATGCGACAGTCGTACGCGGACGTCTCCCAGCCCCAGGCGCTGCAGCACGCGGCGACCGGCGGCCATCAGCTCGATATCGCCCGCCGGCCATGTATGACCGTACACCTCGGCGCCACACTGCCACAGCTCACGCGGTTCGTCGCCCTGTGCGAAGCGGAAAATATTCTGCACATAGAATAGCTTCGCGGGCTCATCCGTGAAGTGCTCGGCATACACCCGCGCGGCCGGAATCGTCGTGTCCGGCCGCAGCACGACCCGCTCGCCACTCCAGCCGTCCCAGTCCAAGAAGGAGTAGACGCGGTCCAGCAGGTGCGGCGACAGTGTGCCGGCACTGGTGAACAGGTGCAACCACTCAATCGTGGGAGTACGCACTTCCTGGTAGCCCCAGCCGAGCAGTTCGTCTCGAAACGCCCGTTCGATACGGCGGAAGCGGGTCATGTCCTCGGGGAGCAGGTCGCGCATACCGCGCCCGCGCAGAAGTTCGACGGCAGCAGTCATGAGCCGGGCAGCCTCGCGCTCGGGATCAGCCCGATTGTACCGGACCTTGCCCAACAGGGAAGGGCAGCCGGCAGATCGGTAACGCGGTAGAATGCCGCTGACGGGAGGTCCGCCATGTGGGAGGCGATTGGTGTGCTGATTGGCGTTGCGGCCGCCGGGCTGGCTCTGGCCGGAACTGCCGTACGCGTGGTGCAGGAGTATGAGCGAGGGGTCGTATTTCGGTTGGGCCGGATGGCCGGTGCCCGCGGGCCGGGGCTGATTCTGCTAATACCCGTGATCGAGCGGATGCAGCGCGTCGACCTGCGCATTGTGGCGCTCGATGTCCCGGCGCAGGAGGTGATCACCAAGGACAATGTCACGGTCAAGGTGAACGCCGTGCTCTACTTCCAGGTGCGCAACCCGGAGGCGGTGGTGGTGCGCGTGCTGGACTTCGTGCGGGCTACGTCGCAAATCGCCCAAACCACGTTGCGCAACGTCGTTGGCCAATCGGAACTCGACGAACTGCTGGCAGAGCGCGAGCGCATCAATGCCCGCCTGCGCCAGATCATCGACACGGCCACCGAGCCCTGGGGCGTCGAGATCACCCTGGTCGAAATCAAGGACATCGAGCTGCCACAGGGCATGCAGCGGGCGATGGCGCGCCAGGCGGAAGCGGAGCGCGAACGGCGGGCGAAGATCATCAACGCCGACGGCGAGTATCAGGCCGCAGAACGGCTGGCCGACGCCGGCAAAGTGCTCGCTGAGGTGCCGACCACGATGCAGCTCCGGTTCTTGCAGACGCTGGGCGAGATCGCGACCGAGAAGAACAGCACCATCGTACTGCCGGTGCCCGTCGATCTGCTGTCCGCGTTCATGGGTGGTCCAAGACCAACCACCGCGGCGCCGCCACCGCTCACCGCGCACACGATCCCGCTGGAGGAGGCGGGGCCGCCGAGGCTGACCCCCGTGGACCGGTTCGAGCCGCATCCGCGCGCCCGTGCCGAATCCCGGCTGCCTGAGGGGGAGCCGCGCCAACCGACGGACTAGCCACCGGGCCGGAGGGTGACCTCACCGGCGGGTAATATGACGCGCGAGCCGTCGGCCCGACGCAGGACCAGCGCCCCGGCCCCGTCAACATCCTCCGCGATACCCGATTCTGTGGCGCCTGCGAAGCTGACGGTGACCGCGCGACCCAGCGTTTGCAGGCGCGCGCGCCAGGCGGTGCGCGCCGCCTCGGCGTCGGGGTCATCGAGCCAGCGTTCCAGTGCGTTGAGCAAGGCGGCAAGCGTCTGCTCGCGTGACACCGGCCTGCCTACCTCCTGGGCGACGCTGGTGGCGATGGTGGCAATCTCAGGGACGGCGGCCGTATCCAGGTTGACGTTCAGGCCGATACCGATGATGGCGTAGTCCGGCCGGTCACCGGTGAATTCACCTTCAATCAGGATGCCGGCCAGCTTGCGCTCACCGACCCGCACGTCGTTCGGCCACTTGAACTCCACATCCAGGCCAGCCACGGCGGCCACGGCGTCTGCCACGGCCAGCGGCGCGATCATCCCGAGCCGCTTCATCCCCTCGCGCTCCGGCCGGACCAGCACCGAGACGTTCAGGTTGACCCCGGGCGGCGCGACCCACGTCCGCCCCAGCCGGCCGCGGCCGGCCACCTGCTCATCGGCGACGATCACCAGCCCCTCGGCGGTGCTCTGGGCGGCGCGCACCCGGACATCGTCCATGGTCGAACCGGTGCTAGGCAGAAACACCAGCTCGCGGCCGATGCGGTTGGTTGTGAGCAGAGCCGTAACGGTTGGAATGTGCATGATGCTGAAATGAGAAGAAGGCGCCGGGGGACGACCCTCGACGCCTTCATGTTGCCAGGCCACGAGCCTAGCCCGCTGACCTCGAGAGGCAGCGGTGTGGGTGGCCGTAGCAACGTTGACTACTATCCATCCACATCACCTCCTTTCCTCTGCTGGCATCCTAGCAGCGCGGCCGGCGGCGCGTCAACGCGCAATTTGCACCGCCGGTCAACCAACAGGCGTTCAACGGTGATATCCCAGGCGGTGGAGCGCGGCCTCCGCGGCGGACCGCTCGTCCCACGGCTGCTTCTCGTCACCGACAATGATCGACTGCTCGTGGCCCTTCCCGGCGAGAACAACGACATCTCCGGGGCGCGCTGTGGCCATCGCTACGGCGATTGCCTCGCCGCGGTCGCTGACACGGATGAACTCTCGACCCTCCTGCCTGCCTGCACGGAGCATGGCGGCGGCGATATCCCCGATCACGGCAAGGGGATCCTCGTGGCGCGGGTCTTCGGTGGTGAGCACGGACAGGCCGGCGCCTTCGGCCGCGGCCCGCCCCATCCCCTCTCGCCGCTCGGGAGACTGTTCGCCAGCGCTGCCAAACACGGCGATGATCCGGCCGCTGGTGAGCGGTCGCAGGACCGCCAACAGCTTCCGAAAGGCATGGCCGGTGTGGGCGTAATCGATGATCACGGTAAACGGCTGGTCAAGATCAACCCGCTCCATCCGGCCGGGCACACCTGCGAAGCGCGCAAGCGGTGCGCAGACATCTGCCAGCGTCATGCCGAACCCAAGCCCGGTGGCCACAGCCGCCAGTGCGTTGAGGACGTTGTAGGCGCCGGGCACAGGCACCAGCGCTTCCTGCTGACCCCACCGCCCATCCAGCACACAGCGCGTGCCAGCGGCGGTGGCCTCTACGATGGTGGCGCGCACGTCCGCAAGCTGGTCGATACCGTAGCTGATCACACCCAGCGACGTGGCTGCAGTCAGGTACCCAAATGATGCATCGTCAGCATTGAGGACGGCGAAGCGAGGTCCTGGCTTTTTGGATGCTTCAGTCAGCGCAAGCAGGCGCGCCTTTGCCTGCCAATAGGCAGACTGCGTCTGATGGAAGTCCAGGTGATCCTCGGTGATGTTGGTGAACACGGCCGCGTCGAAACCCGCATGGTCGAGCTTGTGCAGCGCCAGGCCATGCGAGCTAGCCTCCAATACAGCGGTGGCCAGACCGGCGGCGCGCATCCGCGCGAGCAGTGCCTGGACATCGGTCGCCTCTAACGTCGTCTGGCGGCTTGGGTTTGCCTCCCACTCGTCGCCGAACTTAAAGCGTGCGGTGCCGATCATGCCGGTCGGACCGAGCGGCGCGAGCACGGCAGCCAGCATGTGGCTGGTCGTCGTCTTACCATCCGTGCCGGTGACGCCGGCCACCCGCAGGTCATGGCCGGGGAAGCCCTGGATGGCAGCCGCGAGGGCGGACAGCGCGACGCGCGTGCTTCCGGCTTCAATCCACACGCAGGCTGTGGCATCCCAGCCACGTGGAGGGCCACCCCGCCCGCGTTCGACCACCACAGCAGCAGCGCCTCGGCGGCGGGCATCGTCCAGGTAGGCGTGACCGTCTACGGTGAAGCCCGTCACCGCCACAAAGACGGCGCCCGTCGAGACGGCGCGGGAGTCGTACGTGACGGCCGTCACCTCGGGGTCTCTCTCACCCGTGACCGTGACATCGGGTAGCGCCGCCAACAGCCTGGACAGGCGCATGACTACTGCTCCTCCCCGTCCGGCGCGTCGCTGAGCAGGCTGGTATAGAAGGCGACGATCGTCTCCATAGGACCAAGATCTTCGTCGTCCACCTCGGGGTAGTGCTCAAGCACCAACGACCGCTCCCTGGCCGTGACACGGGCTTGGGCCCGCCGGACATCGATCAGCAGCTGACAGGCGACGCGGACATCGCGCGGGGTGATAGCGGTCGTCGCCGGCCCGTCCGCCGCGGGCGCACCGGCCTCGATGTCGCGTGCATCGGAGTCGAGCTCGGCGGCATGCACCAGCTCACGCGCCTGCCCGATCACGCCCTCGCCTTCAACCGGCACGGCCCGGTACAGCGCTGCGCAGAAGCGCGCCAGACGCGCCACCAGCGCCGCCCCACGCGGCAGCGGCTCCTCGTCTTGACCGTGCATCATGTCCCGATCGCCCACCGGCTCACCCTCGGACAGCGTAGCACCCCGCACACCAGCAACTGAACGGGCGAGAGCCGCCCCACGGCGTGGAAGCGGCTCTCAAGATGCGCGCAGCCGGACTGTAAGCCGGGTTCTGTACCCCCAAGGCGGGGGTGGCAGTCATCTTTCTAGGTCTGCCGTTACCGGCAGGCTCAAGCAGCCAACCCGGGGACCGGCCGGGCACCGATGCGTCCCCTACTTGGCCTTGCTCCAGACGGGGTTTGCCCGGCCGGACGGTCTCCCGCCCGCCGGTGCGCTCTTACCGCACCATTTCGCCCTTACCAGCGTGTTGCGCCGGCGGTATGTTTCTGTGGCACTTTCCGTGGGGTCGCCCCCCCTGGGGATTACCCAGCGTCCTCGCCCGGTGGAGCCCGGACTTTCCTCTCCCCCGGTTTCCCGAGGCAGCGACTGCCCGTCCGGCTGCGCGATCGTAGTATACCACGGCTGCCCTGGGCTCAGACCGCCAGCGTCACGAGCACGTGGTCATCGTAGACCGTCGCCCGTGCCAGCACCGATTCGAGCAGCTCACGCCGGGCGGCATGTGCCAGGTGCGCCCAGCCGTCGCCTAACGCCTGCACCGCCGCCTGCCGGGTCGCCGCACGAGCCCGGCTTGCCGCTTCGCGTTGGGAGTGTTCCTCGCGTTCCGCCAGTGCGCGCTGTATCTGGTCACGGGTTTGAACGGCGCTGAGGATGCGTGGATGCAGCCGCGACCGCTCAGGAGGGCGGGAGACGAGGCGCTGGATCAGCCGGTCTATCTCGCGGTCTGCTGCCAGTAGCCGCTGTCGCAGGACTTCGGCCGGCTCTCCAGCAGCCAGTGTTGCCAGTGTCTCACCGGCCGGCTCGGCCTCGAGCGCTACCTGCACCGCGGTCCGCACCGTTTCATCCAGGTCATCGGCGCGATGGGTGTGGTAGGCGCAGACGCTCTGATTTGTGCGTGAGCCACACTGGTAATAGCGGTACTCGGCCGTGCTGACGCCGCCGTCTGATCGTCGCGTCCAACGCTGGCGGCGGCTGACGCCAATCATATGACCTCCACAGGCGCCGCACACCGCCAACCCAGACAGCAGGAACGGTGACACCGACCGCGGGCCGCCGGACGTGCGCCGGGTGGCCATCCGCTCCTGCGCTTTCCGGAACTCGTCGCCACTCACCAGGGCAGCATGGCTGCCGGGCACCCGCACGCCGAAACGCGCATAAGTGCCGAGGTACACCCGGTTGCGGAGGATGTCACGAATGGTGACCATCGACCAGGCCCCACCGCGCCGCGTTCGATACCCGTCTTCGTTCAGGCGACGGGCGATCAGCCGGATGCCTAACCCTTCGTGCACATACCAGCGGAAGATGTGCTGCACTACCACGGCCTCGTCGGGCACGGGCTCCAGTCTATGGCGGGAACCGGCACGGTAGCCAAAGGGTGACCGCCCCAGCACCTCGCCCTTGACGGCCTTCCGCCGCATCGCCTCGCGCACACGGTCGCCCAGCAAGGGGGCCGGCTCGCCGGAGCGTTCGGTCGTGGCGAGCAGCCCGTCAAGCAGATCCTGTGGTGGAGCACCGCTTACCTCGACGGTCGCACCGGCGGCCAGCAGCTCGTACAGGCGACGGAGAGCGGTCTGCGGCGATGCGCCGAGCACCACCGGATGGGACAAGATCACGCGCAGGCCCGGTGGATCACGTTGGACCAGATCCAGCAGTGCGGTGAACGCGGGTGGCTCGGCTTCGGTCTCGCGTCCTTCGACAAAGGTCGCGATGACGTCGTAACCACCGCGGTGGCAGTGATCAACAAACTGCCGGTGCTGATCGGCAATCGAGGACAGCTCCGAGTGAGCGGAGAGTTCTACGGCCAATGCCTCGCGGAAGAACCCTGCTGCACGCTCGCCCATCGGTCAACCCGCGAACAGGATGCGCTCGCAGGAGGTGCACTGCACGATCTGCATCGTGTTGCGCGCCCTCTGCTGCACACCGCTGGGCAGCATGACCCGGCATCCGCCGCAGGTACCGCGCTCGACCCGCACCACGGCCACGCCGCGCCGTGCCGCCCGCAGCCGCTCGTACTGCGCCAGCGGCTGCGAAGGTACGCGTCCCGCACGGGCCTGCCGCTGCGTGGCCAGCCGGCCTCGCTCAACGGTCAGCTGAACTTCGCGCTCGCGGAGGCCGGCCTGCCCGCTCTCCCATGCCTGCTCCAGCTCGCTGGCCTGCGTCCGCCGTGCGGCGAGCGCGGCGGCCAGCCGCTCGAGATCCTCCATTACGACAAGCTCACGATCTTCTGCCTCACGCTGATGGCGTTTCAGCATGTCGAGGTCTTCCTGAAGCGCCTGAAGCTCTTTGGGATTCCGCAGCGAGCCGCCAAACAGCCGCTGCTCAACTGGCGTCACTTTGGCACGAATGTCGACGATCTGGACTTCCAAGTCACGAGAACGGGCCTGGGCCGCCCGCAGTTCTGCCTCCAGGTCCACGATGCCGATCCGCAGCTCGGCAAGCTCCTCGCTCTCACCGAACTGCGCGCGCACTTGCTCAAGCGAGCGCTCACAGGCATCAACCGCATTATCGGTTTCTTGCAGGGCAAACAGGTCCCCGATGAGGGTCATAGGGATGTCCTAGCGGTACACGAGGGCCTG
>CAUJGQ010000046.1 GCA_963170165.1 Chloroflexota bacterium
CGCTTGCATCCGGCCGCCGCGTTCGGCTAGTAACCCGCTAAGGTGCTTGCCCAGACCTGCAGTCATGCCGCGCACTCGCGACAGCAACCGATCCGGATCCCATGGCTCGCGCCAGCCGTGCTCCTGAAACTGCCGCCGTAGCCGGTCGCGGTCGGCGTCACGCAGCAGCGCCTGAGATATCGGATAGCCAACGAACTTGCGTGATCCCTCACCGCCACGAGCAGAGGGCAGCAGTTGCCGTTCCAGCAGCCAGGTGTTCCACGCCTGCCATAGCGGCTGCTCCACGCCGGTCTCTAATCCCTTAGGGCGGCCCGGTTCGGCCGGCAGATCCAGCACCTCGCGCAGCCGGCGAAAGTAGTTCGTTTCGTCCATCTCCTCAGTCTCAGCCATGCGCGTGGCGGCCCGTACCATCGCGCCAAGGAAGGTGACGGCGCGCGGGACACCGCCGGCCGTTTGCCCTGCGAGATCCGAGAGTTCCACTCGCCCCGTACGCACCACCCGAGCACGCACCGTGCTGGTAAAATCCGCCACAGCATTGGTGGGCAGGATGATCTGCGGGTGCTCGCGGCAGTACGCTCGGGCGGCGCGGCCCAGTGTGTACTCGTCAACTGAAAGAAAGATCGCCTCGCCGCGCGCCGCGCCCGCGATGGCATCCCCCGCCAGCGCCTCGGACCACTCGTCATAGGTCAGCATGCCCGCCTCCAAACGCTATTCCGGCCGGCATGGAGGAGTGCGACATGAGTACAATTCGTCTGCACGACAGAGCATAGTCCGGCTTGTGACGTGACACAATCCGGTAACGCCGGACACGGCGCATGCTCTGCACGGCGGCTGCGCCGAGGCTGGCCGGGATGGCGATGGGGAAGGAGCAAGGACGATGGCGCGGATGAGGGCGGAGGTGCGAGAAGAGCTGCTGGCGCAGCCGATCATCGCCGTGCTGTCCACCATTCGGCGGGATGGGCGGCCGTACCTGGCTCCCGTCTGGTTCTTGTGGCAGGACGGGGTCTTCTGGCTGACGGGGACCTCCGCGCGGACGTGGTGCAAGCACATCTTCCGTGACCGGCGGGTGTCGCTGTGCATCGAAACCACTGACCCCATTGCCCGCTACATCGCCGTAGATTGCGAGGCAGAGCCGGTGGAGCAGGACATCTGGCCGGTGAGCGGCGCGCTGGCGCAGAAGTATATCGGCGGCCGCCCCGGCGCCACGCCTGAGGCAGTCGAGCAGTTCATTGCCGGCATGCAGACCGAGCCGCGCCTGCTCTTCCGCCTCACGCCCACCCTGCCACCAGAACGCTGGCGGGCGATTGACCTGACGGTGTACACGGGGGTGCGAGGCGATAGGGTGAAGGGAACAGGGAACAGGGAACAGAGAACAGCGGGGAGGGGCAGCGGATCATGATGCTGTGCTGAGCAGGCGAGCGCGGAGGGTGGAGAGCATCTTGCCGATTTCGGTCATGGTATCCAGCGTTGGCGTGGTGTCCGCTTCAGTGACATAGCCTAGTCGAACGGCGATCAGCAGCAACGTTTCCGCTTCCATCAGGGAACCCTTGGCGACAGAAATGAAATGGGCATAGTCCTTCGTCGACGCGCGAGCGTGCCCCTCAGCGATGTTGGCCGGAATGGAAACCGCGGCACGCGTGATTTGTGACGTGAGCCCATATTGCTCGGATCAAGGAAACCCCTGCGCAAGCTGATACACACGTTCCACAAGGTCCATCGCCTTCTGCCACACCACCAAATCGTGATGCGACCGAATCGCTCCCATCTTCGTCACCTCAGCGCCTTACCTTCGCCGTCCGTCCAACATGGTACCCCTAACCCCTAACCCCTGTTCCCTACCGCCCCCAGCGGCCGCTGAGCTTCTCGGGGGCTTCGCTCATGCGGAAGGCGGGGAAGGCGGCGCGCAGGTTGGCGCGGGTGGTGGCGCCGGGCAGCGGCGCGGGCGGGCCGTGCTCCAGGTGGTTGTTGGCGGCGTTGACCAGCTCGGCCCAGTTGCGGCCATCCTGCGGGAACATCCCCCAGGCAAAGCGTACCCCGGCCGTTGCCGTGGGACTTCCCTCCTGCACCCGCCGCACAAACGCCGCTGCACCGGCGGCCGGTGTCTCCGGCAGCACCACCGCCAGCCGGCCCGTCGCCAGTTGCCCGGCGCTGTCCGGCCCGCGCATCACCCGGTGGATCACCGCCGCCAGCTCCTGGACGCGCGGCAAGGAGCGGTCGGTCTCCGGTAGCTCGGCCACCACGATGGAGACCACGCGCCGGTAGCGGTCGGCGCGGTTGATCTCCCGGCTCGCCACCTGCTCGATGGCGATCGGGGTATACAGGCCGGTGTCTGCGTCGCGGTCTGCTGCGCGGGCCGCCTCCCGCCGCTCCAGCAGGTTGGCGAGCGCCACGGCGGCATGGGCGGTGGCCTCGGCCGCCACATCAACCGGCCACTTGTCCATCAGGCACAGGCACAGCATCCCCAACGGCTCCTGGGGAGTCGCCACCGGCGCTACCGCCGAGTACTTTACCCCCAGCGCCTTGAACACCCGATCGGTCAGATCCGGTTCCCACAGCTCGCGCAGCAGCGCCGGCGGCTGGTCCGTCACATGGACCGGGATACCGGACTCCGCCAGGCGGCTGACCGGCGGCAGCGCGGCGCCGGCCGATAGCGCCTGGGGCAGGTGGATCTCCGCCCGCCACAGGATGCGGGTGGCGTCGTTGCCCGGCCCGGAGATGACCTCGGCGCGGAACTGATCGGCCACCGGGTCCAGCAGGTACGCGACGGCCAGCGCCTGGCCGTACTCCGGCTCCATCAACCGGAGCATCATGCGCAGCACCGCCCCCGGCTCGCGCTCGCGGTGCATGCCGAGCAACACGTCCATGACGACCGGCGAACGCTCTACCATCGCATCCTTGCTCCGTGGGGCCCCTCACCCTGGGTATCGAGCGCAGTGAGACCGCGCTGTAGCCGGTGCCATCCCTGCCTAATTGGTATCGGCGCGGCGGGCCACGTGGATGAGCGCTACGCTTCGCCGCACACGCTTCGATACCTAGGGCGGGCGGGGATGTCCCTTGCGGGAAGCGGAGGCGTACGCATGCAGCGGTGGATCAATCTCGGCCTGGGGGTGGGGCTAGCCGCCAGCCTGACGCTCAACCTGCTGTCCTGGCGCGGCGGCCACGACGCGGATACCCGTCTGCGCCCGAACGTGCCTGCCAGCTTCAACCCCACCATCGAGGAGCCGCGCGCCGGCGCCGGTTCGTACATCGACCCGCTGGCCTCCGTGATCGGCGATGTCCGCATGGGCCGCCGCGTGATGGTCGCTCCCTTCGCCTCCATCCGCGGCGACGAGGGGCAGCCGGTGCGCATCGGTAGCCGCACGAACATCCAGGACGGCGTCGTGCTGCACGCGCTGGAGACGATGGAGAACGGTGAGCCCATCGACAAGAACCTGGTCGAGTTCAACGGCAAGAAGTACGCCATCTACATCGGCGATGAAGTATCGCTGGCGCATCAGTCGCAGGTGCACGGCCCGGCACTGGTAGGTGACCGCACCTTCATCGGGATGCAGGCGCTGGTGTTCCGGGCCGAGATCGGCGAAGGCGCGGTGGTGGAGCCGGGGGCCAAGGTGATCGGTGTCAAGGTTGCCTCCGGGCACTACGTCCCCGCCGGCGCCGTCATCACCACCCAGGCGCAGGCCGATGCCCTGCCCGCCATCACCGCCGATTATGCCTTCCGCACGCTCAACGACGGGGTGATCCACGTCAACACCCAGCTTGCCGATGGCTACAGCGGTGCGGGCAAGGTGGACCCGAACGAAGAGCCAAAGAAGGCGACGCACAGCACACCGGCCCCAACCTCCGCCGCGACCGGCCATGGCGCCGCCCCAACCAAGACGCCCGCGGCGACCGGCCGCGGTCCGGCCACCACCAAGACTCCCACCCCGGCGGCAACGGCGAAGCCGTTCCCCACCTCCCCGACGGCCGGGCACTAGGAGCGGGATCATGCATGCGTCCTTCACCACCCGCGCCCGTGTCTTACTCGTGCTGACCATCGCGGCGCTCTGCGTGTCCGCCGCCGCCATCCCGCTGGCGCTGCATGCTCGTGGCGACGGCGCCGCCGCGCGTACGCTGGTGACCGAGGATCTGGTGTTTGCCGCCAGCGTCGCCGAGATCCGGGTGCTCAGCCTGCAACTGCAATACGCGGCCGCCCAGGCGGCGCTGCGCCCCGGCGACGGCACGTACGCCGCACGCTTCAACGCCGAGCGCCACCGGACCACGGAGGAACTGCGCCGCGCCCGGCTGCATGCCCCCGAGCGGGACGCGGTGGACGCCATCGATGAACTGGAGAACAGCGTGCTGCGCTTTTCCGCCATCGCCGAGCGGGTGTTTGCCGCCGCGGCTGCCGGGCAGGAGGGAGAGGCGCGCAGAGGTGTGCTGATGTTCGCCGGCGAGGGGCAACTGCTGGAGGAGCTGGGCGAGGAACTGGCGACCATCGCCGGAGCGGCGACCGAGCAGCGGGCGCGCGGGCTGGACGGCAACGGCCGGGCGGCGGCGCTGGCGGCGGTGGCGCTGGCCGGGCTGGTGCTGGCGGCTGAGGCGTTTGTGCTGGCCGTATGCGAGTCCGGCCGGGCCATTGCCCTCGCGCTGAGCGCCATCACCCCGGATCGCTGGCAGCATCACCTCCCCTGGGACGAAGGCCGGCCGCCGGTCTTGCCCGCCGCGACGGCTGCCGGGGAGAACGGCAGCGCGGACGAGGAAGGGGAGGACGGCCCCCAGCCGCTCTATACGCTCAACCCCGAGCAGGCCGCTGCCATGGCCGCCGCGCTCAAGCAGCCGGCCGAGCCCGCGGCGGCGGCAGAGCCGGAGAGCCGGACGGCTGCCGCCTGAACCGGCGCCGGGCTGTGGGGGCTACTTGATTGCGAGGGCGTTGGGCGGAGAGCCGACGCCGCCCTCGATGTTGAGAGGGGCAGAGGTGAACATAAACTCGTATACACCGTCCGCCGCGCAGTCCGCTGCCAGATCCTCCAGGTAGAACATCTCTCCCAGGGGCAGGCCGAACAGCCCCAGCACCGTCCAGTGCAAAAAGCCGCCCTGGGCCGGGTCCGGTGGCCACGCCTCCACGGAGGGGCAATCGGCCGCCAGGGCGGCAATGTGCAGGTTCCACAGGTACGCCTTCATCGGGTCGGAGGCGGCCAGGCCGGGGGCGCGCAGTTCGGCCGTGCTGGCGATCCGGCGGCGCATGTCCGGCGGCGCGGAGAGGTACCACGCCATCCACCCGGTGCGAAACAGCAGCACATCGCCGGTGCCGATGGCGACCCCCTGCGCCCGGCTGACCTCTGCCAGCAGCTCGGGCGGAAAGCGCTCATCGGAATAGCCCTCGATGGGCCGGCCGGCGCGCTCGCGGTGGCGGGCGAGGTCGAGCAGGACGCCGCGGGTGGCCATGCCGCGCCGGGCCCAATGCTCGGTGCCGTTCCTGGTGCCGGGCCTGCCCGTGATATCGGCGCGCTGCACGCCGTTGTAGAAGCCGTGCTGAGGATGGCCGACATGCGTCAGCCCGTCCCACTGGCTGGAGGCCTGGGGAAAGAAGTTGTCCAGTACGTCATCGCTGCCGGTGGGGCTGCCGGCGAAGATGGTCTGGCGGACGGCGCCGCGGCTGAACAGGGGCGGGCTGGGCAGGCGCAAATCCCAGTTCAGGGGGAAGACGGCCCCCTTCTTCACCAGCCCGGCGGCCTCGACGGCTTTGGCCGGAGTCATCAGGTTCACCAGCCCTACCTGGTCTTCCTGGCCGAACAGCCCCCAGGCCGAGCCGGGCGGCATCCCCGACTTGACCGGCAACTCGTCGTAGGACGGCAACGGCTCCCCATTCCACGGCATCAGCTCATGCTCCTTGCGGTGCTTGCCGGGGCAGTCTAGCGCAATTTGGGGAAGCAGGGAGCGAGCAGCCGGACCCCCTGCCCTGCGGGCATCCCCCGCCAAGGGGGATGACGAGGGGGCGGCTCCGCCGTTCAACCGCCCAGCCGGGGGCCGGCGGGTGGGTCACGTCCAGCGCTTGTCAGGTAGCGCGGCAACGGTGGCGCCCGCGGCTGGCATGTGCCTTACCCAGGCGAGCGCTCGGCGCAGATGATGGCAGCCGGACGGCCGGCGACCCGGGTGAGGAACACCGTCCGGGCGCCTGCTGCGGCTGGGTCCAGGCGCAGCAGGCGCAGGAACTCATCCGGCTCCAACGGTGAGCCGCGCTTCTTGACCGTCAGCCGCCCCACGTTCAGATCGCGTAGGCGGCGGCGCACCCCCTTGACCGAGAAGGGCAGCACTTCCTCCACTGGCCAGGCGCGGACGAAGGTCATCTCCGGCGGCGCATCGCTGCTGAGATAGGCGATCGTAGGGTCAATCTGCCACGCACTCAGCCGCGCCGCCAGCAGGCCCAGCAGCCCGGCGCGATACACCGCCGGGTCCGGCTCCAGCAGCCAGCGGCCGGGCGCGGCTACCGGCAGCGGCGCCTGGTCCGGCGGTCCTGCCAGCGTCTCGCCACCGGGTAGCAGGGTGGCCCGCCGTTCGGCCGTGCGCAGTGGCCCGCACCACAGCACTGCCTCGCGCAGATCGCCATCGACCGAGATGAACTCGATCTCGGCGTCTGGCAGCGGCAACTCGTGCAGCCGCACGCCGGGGGACAGCTTCACCGCCAGCGCCTGGGCGGTGGTGCGCCGGCCAAGGACGGCAGACAGCGGCGGCTCGTACTGCTCCACGCCGGCCACGCGCCGGCCGGCCGCGGTACGGCGCGCCGGATCGACAAAGGCAGCGGTGGCGCGCAGGGGGCCACCGTTGCGCACATCGGCCAGTATGGGGGAGACACGCGCGCTGACGCCACACACCGCCGCGTTGGCCCGCGCCATCGCCAGGCGCACGGGGTCGTGCTCTACGGCCAGCACCCGCAGACCAGCGCCCGCCAGCGCAATGGTATCCCCGCCGATGCCGCAACCCAGGTCGGCGACCTGTGACACGCCGGCCCGCGCAAACCGTCCGGCCCGGTAGCGGGCGACCACCGCCGCGGTGGCCTGCTCCAGCGCCTCCCGCGTGAAGTACATCCTCGCCGCGCCGGAGAACTTGGCCGCTGCCCGGCGGCGGAGCAGCACCGTCTCCAGCGCGGCTGCTGCCTGCGCCGGTTCAGCCTCCCGCCGCAGCGCCGTCAGGTGGCGGAGCAGCGTCTCGTGGCGCAGGTCCGGCAGCGCCGCGGCCCGCGCCAGCAGCGCCTGTCCCGCAGGCGCCAGCAGATACCGGAAGGTGGCAAGATCCATAGTGCGAAGCGTGTCCGCTTGCTGCGGCTCCCACGACGGCCGGTTGCCTAGCTGCCTAACCTGCTCGTCTGCCCGCTGCCGGGTGCGGCATCCAGCGGGAGCCAGACGGTGACGGTGGTCCCCTCGCCTTCGCGGCTGTCTAGGGCGATGCGGCCACCATGGAGGGTGGCGATCTCGTGAGTCATCGCCAGGCCCAGCCCCGTTCCCTCGATGGCGCCGACATTGCCACCCCGGCGGAAGCGCTCGAACACATGCGGCAGGTCGGCGGCGGGGATGCCCATGCCTTGATCGCGCACCGTCAGCCGGACACACCGGCCGGACGCGTCGGGCAGCGGCGCCTCTTCCAGCACCAGCGTCACCGGACCGCCACGGGGGCTGTATTTGACGGCGTTGCCCGTCAGGTTGGCGAACAGCCATTCAATTCTGCTGGGGTCCACCTCTGCTGTCAGCGATACCGGCGCCTCGATGGTGATGGCGTGGCCGGTGTCTACCCGCCGGTAGTCGTCCGCCACCGTGCGCAGCAGCCGCACCAGGTCCACCGGCCGCCGCTCCATCTCCAGCGTGCGCCCGCTCTGCAACCGCGACAGATCAAGCAACTGGCCGACGAGCACGGCCATGCGCGTGGCGCTGCTGCTGATGGTGGCCAGGCTCTCGGCCAGCACCGCATCAGCGGCCGGCCGCCGCTGGATACGCCGCTCCAAGAACTGCGCGGCCGCTTTGATGGCGGTGAGGGGTGTCCGCAGTTGGTGCGAGACCGAGCTGAGGAACTGGGCGCGCACCGCCAGCGCCTCCTGCGCCTCGCGGTACAGGCGGGCGTTGTCCAGCGCCAGGCCGGACCGCCGCGCGAGTTCCACCGCCACGGCCAGGTGGTTCTGGTTGTAGCGCAGGCGCGAGGAGGAGACGAACGACAGCACGCCCAGCGTCCGGCCGCGGGCGGTGAGCGGCACGCGCAGATACGACGTCATCCCCAGCGCCCGCAGGAGGTGCAGATGCTCCGCATCGACGGCGATCTCCGCCAGCAGGTCGTCAGTGACCTGGGGCACCAGCTCCGGATGGCCGCTGCGCAATACGGCCGGCACCCCAACGGAGGAGGTAGGGTCATGCGGATAGCGGCGGTACAGCTCCTGGACGGCGGCTTCCGTCGCCGGCGAGCGGGCGGCGGTCACCAGCCGCGCGATCTGCCCGTCCTCTTCGACCAGGTCCATCCCGCACCAGTCCGCCCACCGCGGCACCGCCAGCCGGGCGATGGCGGTCAGTGTTGTTTCCACGTCCAGCGATGCGTTCAGCACGCGGCCGGCCTCGGCAAAAAACCGCACCACCTCATCTGCCCACCGCCGTAGGGTGACATCGCGCAGCGCCAGCACCACGCCTGCCTGTTCCGGCGTGTGCAGCAGGTTGATCGCCGTCACCTCCAGGTCACGCCAGCCGGTGGCCGCAGCGCGCATCCGCATTTCCAGCGACAGCGACCGCGACGGCTCGGCCGGCAGGGTGGCAAACGCCGTGCGCACCCGGTCGAGATCGTTGCGATGGACCGCGTCGAAGATGCTGGCACCCAGCAGCGCCGGGGGCTCGTATCCCAGCAACGCGCCGGCGCCGGTGCTGGCATAGACGATGACACCGGTGGCGTCGGTGACGATGGTCGCTCCGGTGATGACGCCGGCCAGCGCCCCGAACCAGGCGG
This sequence comes from Chloroflexota bacterium, assembly GCA_963170165.1. Taxonomy (GTDB): domain Bacteria; phylum Chloroflexota; class Dehalococcoidia; order CAUJGQ01; family CAUJGQ01; genus CAUJGQ01. The sequence goes on from CAUJGQ010000046.1 coordinate 8,956, forward strand.
CCCGCCGGCGTAGCTCGGCCTCCGGCAGCGGCCGCATCTCGGCCAGCACCACACCGGCGGGCAGCCCGCGTGACCCGGGGAGTGCGCTGCAGCGAATCCGGCCGGCGGGCAGCTCGGCATCCTGCGGTTCCTCGCCCGCCAGCACGCGCAGCGCCGGCGACACGAGGTGCGGCAGTACCTGATCGAGCTTGCTGGCAACGAGAGACGCCGCCGAACGGCCGGCCAGCGCGGCAAAGGCGGCGTTGGCAGCCAGGAAGCACAGCCCTTCGTCGAGCAGGGCCATACCCGCCGGCGCGGCATCGAGCAGCGCAGCCTGCCAGGCATCACCGGGTGGCTGGGTTGGGTTGGTGTCCATACCACGTACCCGGCGGCAAGGTCGCTACCGTCATGCTAGCACAGCCAGCCAACCACCCCGGCGCTGCCACCAGGTCTTATAGACTTCCGTCAGCTCCACGGTGCGTTAGGTTGCGCGCGCTGCCACGGTCCGGCATCCTGCCAGTAATGAGGAGGCCGGCGATGACGGCACTGACCGAAGAACAACTGCGGATCCGCGGCTACCTGCAGAGCCAGGCGGCCAAGCTCGGCCTGGCAGAGCTGGTGGCCAAGGTGCGCGCGGACCAGGAGCAGGTGCGGCTGGCAGCCGATTCCGTGCCGGCCGCGCGCTTCACCGAGCGGCCGGCCGCGGGTGAGTGGAGCGCCAACGAGGTGATGGCACACGTGGTCGATGGCGCGGTGCGCGTCAGTGCCGCCATCCGTTCGGTGCTGGACAGCGGCGCACTTCCCCCACCGCTGGAGGATGTCATCCGCCGCGACGTCCCCAGCCACAGCGCCGGCGAATGGTGGGCGCAGCTGGTGGCGGCGCGCGAGGAGTTGTGGGCACGGCTGGCCACGGCCACCGGCGACGAGCGCCTCGATATCACCTGGCCGCACATGTTCTTCGGCCCGCTCAACTGGCGCGAGTGGCTGCTATTCCTGCGCATCCACGACCTCGATCACGCTCGCCAGATGCAGGCAATCGCGGGAGAGCGGGGATGAGGCGAGCGCTGGCCGCCTCTCGCTCGGCCCCCTAGCAGGGGGCGCAAGCGCAGCGCGCAGGGGCCGGTTTGCTGCTCCGCTCCATTGCCCTACATCCTAGTCCGGTGCAGCCCGACAGACAGGAGATACTCCCCGGGAGTACGATATTCCATGGGAACGGGAGGCCGCGCCTGCATAGAGCACGACAGTGGACACCGTCATCGTCGCGCTACTGGCGGTACTGGTGGCGTTGCTGTGCCCGTTGCGTATGCTGATCATGATGCGCCGGATGCACGGCCATCCCCGCCATGCGCCCCACGCGCCTGACGAGCCGCCCGGCCGCCATGACCCAGCCCGCGCAGGGATACGCCGGCTGCAACCACAATTCAAGGAACGATGATGTCGCGCCGCCCATTGCTGATCATGATTGTTGCGGCCGTTGCCGTACTGCTGCTGTCTGCCTGCGGTGGCAAGGCCAGCGGCGATGCCGCCGCGCCCGCCGGGCCGCAGGTGGTGGAACTGACGCTGACCGAGCTCCAGTTCACGCCGGCGGCGGTCAAGGTGCAGAAGGGCCGGCCGGTAGAGCTGCGGCTGAAGAACGCGGGCACGGCCGAGCACGACTTCGTGCTGATGGGGATGCCGGCCACCGACATCCAGAACGCCGAGTTTGGCCATGTGCATGGCGGCGCCGGCACCATCGCCGGTCATGTCGTCCCCGGCCAGACGACGATCGTCCGCTTCACCCCCACCCAGGCCGGTGAGTGGCGCTTCTACTGCAGCGTCACCGGCCACCGCCAGGCGGGGATGCAGGGGCTGATCACCGTCAACTAGGCTTCCGTTTCCACGAACGCCGTTGGATCGGCCAGGAACTGCCGGCGGCATGAGGGCGCACAGAAGAGATAGAGCCGGCCACCATACTCGGCGCGATGCCGGGCGGTGGCCGGCTCTACGTCCATCAGGCACACCGGGTCCAGCCGCTCCAGGCCGTCGCTGGTGTCTTCCTCCGGCTCCACCAGCGGCACGAACGAGCCGGCGGGCGCGGGGGCGAAACGCTCGTACACGTGGCCGGCCAGCGCCGGTGGTGGCGGCAGCACCCGGCCTTCGGCAAGCATCGCCTCTGCCCAGTCATACACCACTGGCACCAGCGCGGCATCGTTCAGGCCGGCCAGCCAGATCGCGCGTCCCAGCAGGTGCAGGAGAGCGTTGTTACCGGCGGCGCACGGCCCCAGACAGCCGCTGAAGGTCAGGTGCAGGCGGGAGCGGATCTTCCGCCGCTCCCATTCCTCCGCCCACCGTGTGTCCAGGTCCGGCGCCCGCCCCTTTTCCTCCCAGCCACAACAGCAACTGCCGTGTGCCCGCGAGCACACAAACAGGTTGCCCTGTACCTGCACGATGCGGTAGTCCTCCCCCCGCGCCCGCACCTTGACGGTACGGATACGGCGGGGCGCCCCTGCGGTCATGCGTTTTCCTCCTCACTGCTCACCCGCTCCAGCCGGCGGCCCACCCGGCGCAGCAGCACGGCGTTGGTAGCGACAATGATGCTGGATAGGCTCATCAGCAGCGCGGCCTGCTCCGGCCGGAGCATCACGCCGAAGCGCGGCGCCAGCGCCCCGGCCGCAACCGGGATGGCCACCAGATTGTAGATGCTCGCCCAGAACAGGTTCTGTTTCATGGTGCGTACCGCCGCCTGCGCGAGCAACCGCACCCGGGCGATATCCAGCGGGTCCGAGCGCATCAGCACCACCTGCGCCGTCTCAATCGCAACATCCGCCCCCGCGCCGATGGCGATGCCGGCATCAGCCTGCGCCAGCGCCGGGGCATCATTTACCCCGTCTCCCACCATCGCCACGCGGCGGCCCTCCTGTTGCAGGCGGCGGACGTGCTCCGCCTTCTGCTCTGGCAGCGTTTCAGCGAAGACGCGGCTGATGCCGAGCCGTGCGGCCACGGCGGCGGCGGTGCGGCGGTTGTCCCCCGTGATCATCACCGGCTCCACCCCGGCCCCGCGCAGGAACGCCACCAGCGCCCGCGCACCCGGCCGCGGCCGGTCTGCCACCGCCAGCACGCCGGCTGCACGGCCATCGATGGCCACCATCACCGGCGACTTGCCCGCGGCGGCCAGCGTCTCCACCTCTTCCGCGAGCGGCGTGCTGTCGATACCCACCTCTGCCAGCAGGACGGCGTTGCCAATGCGGACATCATGCCCCTCCACGACGGCGTGGATGCCTTTGCCCGCCAGGGCCTGGAAGGATGCCGCCCGTGGCAGCACCAGACCGCGCCCGTGCGCGCCGGCGATCACCGCCGCCGCCAGCGGGTGTTCTGATCCTTCCTCGGCGGCGGCGGCCAGCCGCAGCAGCGCGTCATCGTCGCGGTCCAGCGCCTGCACGTCGGTCAGCGCGGGCTTGCCCTCGGTCAGGGTGCCGGTCTTGTCCAGCACGACGGTGTCGATGCCCGCCAGCATCTCCAGCGTGGCGGCGTCTTTGATCAGCAGGCCGCGGCGAGCGCCGAGACCGGTGGCGACGGCGACCGCGGTGGGGGTGGCGAGGCCGAGCGCATCCGGGCAGGCGATCACGACAGCGGAGACGGCGAAGGTCAGCGCCACGGCAGCTGCGGCGCCACCCAGCAGCCACCAGGCCAGGAAGGTTACCACGCCCGAACCGATCGCAGCCACCACCAGCCAGGCGGCGGCGCGGTCTGCCAGCCGCTGGCCGGGCGCGCGCGAGGCCTGTGCCTGTTGTACCAGCTGCCCGATGCGGGCGAGGGTCGTATCTGCCCCGGTGCGCGTTACCCGCAGTGTCACCACACCGGAGGTGTTGATCGAGCCGCCGATCAGGGTGTCGCCCGGGCCGCGGTCTACGGGCAGCGATTCGCCCGTCACCAGCGATTCATCAACGCTGGTCGTGCCCTCCACAATCACCCCGTCCACCGGCACGCGACCGCCGGGCCGCAGCCGCACCAGGTCACCGGGCACGACCGCAGCGGTAGGGATCTCCACCTCCTCGCCCGCCCGCAGGACGGTGGCCACGGGCGGCGTCAAATCGAACAGGGCGCGCAGCGCGTCGGTGGTACCGCGGCGGCTCTTCATCTCCATCCAGTGGCCAAACAGCACAAAGGTGACGAGCATCGCCGCCGCATCAAAGAAGGTCTCGGCAGCCGGATGGGCGATGACGGTACCCAGGCTGAAGCCCCACGCCGCCAGTACGCCGGTGGCGACGAGCACATTCATGTCTAGCCGCCGCGTGCGCAGCGCGGCTACGGCCCCGGCCAGGAAGGGCCAGCCTGCCCACCACACGATCGGCAGCGAGAGGGCGAGGCTGCCGAGGTTGGCAGCAGCAGCGCTGGCCAGCTCCCGGCCCAGCAACCGCGCACCGACGGGCGACAGCGCCACCACCGGCAGCGTCAGTGCCAGCGCCACGGCAAACCGGCGGCGCATGTCCGCCTCCATGGCGCGGGCCATCCGCGGATCGGACATGTCGTGCCCGGCATGACCGCCGCTGGAGTGCCGGCCGGCGGCGAGGTGCGGGCCTGCTCCCTGCTCGGCGGGCACCGGGGGCGCGGGGCCATGCGGGTCCGTGGCGTGGGGCTGCTGGTGGGGGCGATGCCCGCCGTGTGATGTGGCGTGCGCCGCAGCCGTGCGAACGTGCGATGCGTCCATCTCGGGAAGCCCGGCGCTGGGATGGTGCGGGTGCGTGCCGCGGGTGGTGGTGACGGACATGACAGGTACTCCCTGGGAGTATGTACTCCTCGGGAGTATCATGTACTGGGGTGGAGTACTTTGTCAAGCCAGGCGTTCAGCGACAAACGCCACCGGCCGCCGGAGCAGGCAGCCCGGGCGGCCGGTGGGTGTGTGCGGTGGTGCGGGGGTTAGAGGCCGTACCAATCCCGCAGCCAGCCGGTCATGGTGGCGATCTCCGCGCCCTGGGTGGTGATGATGCTCTGGGCCAGCGCCTTCAGCTCGTCATGGGCGGCGCGGCTTGCGGCCAGCTCCGCCATGTCGATGGCGTCCTGGTGGTGCGGGATCATCATGCTCATGAAGACGGCTTCCAGCCGCGCGGGCGGCAGGCCGGCCATCATGTGCATCATGCCCATACCCGTGCCGCCGCCGTTCATCATCCCGCCCATCATGGGTCGCTGGCCGGCCATCATGCCGCCGGCGCCCATCATCGGGCCGCGGCCCGCGCCCGGCATCCCCGCCATCATCGTCAGCGGGTCCGGCATCTCCACGCCGTACCACTCCTTCAGCCAGCCGCGCATCTGCCCGATCTCGCGGGTCTGGTCGACGATGATTTGCTCGGCCAGCGCCTGCAGCTCCGGATGCGCCGCGTTTGCCGCGACCGGCCGGGTCATCATCACGGCCATGGTGTGATGCATGATCATCTCGCGCAGGAACGCCTGGTCAAAGGCGTCACCGCTGAGCCCCTCCAGGTTGTCCTGCATCATGCTGGGCCCCGGCATCGCCCCCTGGCCGGCGCCGGGTGTCATCGCTGGTCCCGGCTGTGCCCGCAGCACCCCACCGCGGCCGGTGGCCAGCCCGAAGTACAGGGTGAACGTCAGCACTCCCAGCGCCAGCAGCGCCCAGTATCTCCGTCTCATACCTTGCCATCCTTCTCCCGCCGCGGCAGACGGCGGTATCGCTCACCATCACCCTACTCCCGGGGAGTAGCGCTGTCTGTCGGGCAATGAGGAATTGGGCAGTCGGGATTCGGCGGTCGGGGAGCGAGCGGGCATCGGACACCGGGCAACCCAGGGGACGTCCCACCGGCTGTCGTACGCCTTGTTTCTACCCCTCGACGATGCGCCATGGGAGCCGCATGGTTCCCAGGCAGCGCTGATCCAGCGGCCCGCCGGGACGGCGGAGGAACTGGGCGATCAGGCTGAGCGGGCAGGAGCGGCCGCTGATGGCGGCGTGGCCGGTGGTGGGAAAGACGATCTGGATGCTGTTGGGCAGGGTGCGGGCGGCCACAGCGGCATCGGCGGCTGGAGTGATCGGGTCGAACCGGCCGGACAGCAGCAGCGCTGGGGTGTCGCCGCTCACCGCAGCCAGATCCGCCGCCGGAGCGGCCGGCACCTCCCAGGCGGCGCAGACGGCGAAGATGTCATCCTGCGCCACGCCACCGGCGATGGCGGGCTGCACCGCTGCCCTGGCCGCGGCGTAGGCCTGCGGGCTGGTGAGTGGCAGCGCCTCGGCGCAGGTGGCAGACAGGTACACGCCGAGCGCTACACCGCTGGCTTCATCCCCGGGGGCGAAGATTTCCAGCAGGTCTGCCAGCATCCGGGGAAAGCCCTGATCGGCCAGGTGGATGACGGCAGGCAGGCGTGGGATCAGGTCGGTCACGTACAGCGCTTGAAACAGCGTCTGCACCAGCAGGTCACCGGTGACCGGCACCTCTTCCTCTTCGCCGTCCTCTGACTCCACCGTCACCGCCAGCGGCTCGGCGTTCAGGCGGGAGGCCAGGGCGTAGAAGCGTGTCTCCAGGTCCGGATAGGCGGCGGCGCAGCGGGCATCCTCGCGGCAGGCGCGAAACAACTCGTCGAAGCCGCGTTGGGCGCTGGCAAAGACGGTGCTCACGCCATCAATATCCGGTGGCACTACGGCATCGAGCATCACGGAGCGCACCATCTCCGGGTACAGCCGCAGCACCGTCAGCGCCTGGCGGGTGCCGTAGGAGATACCGTACAGGTGCAGCGCTGGGTAGCCCAGTGCTAGCCGGATATCGTTGACGTCGGCGGCAACCGCCTCGCTGGTGTACATCGCCGGGTTGATGCCCTCATTCACCAGCCGGTCGCGGCAGGCGCGGGCGGCGCGGGCGCGCAGAGCGATCACCTCTGGTGGCATCGGTCCGGGCCGGTCCAGCAGCGCCGGGTCAACGCCCGTTGTGTCCGGGTCCTCCAGCTCGGGGCAGGCCAGCACCGGCTGGGAATAACCCGTGCCGCGCGGGTCAAAGACGATGAAGTCCTGCCCGCCGGCCAGCACCCGGCCCAGCGGCGGATCGAGCCCGGCCGCCAGGTCATCCAGGCCGCTGCCACCGGGGCCGCCGGGTAGGTATATCAACGCCGCGTCGCTCGGCTGGTCATCAATGGCGGAGAACACCGCCACCGCCAGCCGCACCTGCGCGCCGCCCGGGCGGGCGCGGTCTTCCGGCACGGTGACGAATCCGCACGTCACCGTCTCGCCCTCCTCCCAGTCGCCGGGCACCGCAAACGGGCAGGGGGCGGCGGTAAACGCCGGGGCAGTGACCGGCTGGGCCGCCGCCGGGGAGGATACCGCGCGGACGGCCAGTGACAGCAGGAGCAGCAGCACCAGCAGGCGGGTCACCGGCACACCTCACTGCGGATCGCTACGGATAGTGTCGGTTGGTTGCCGCCGTCAGGGAAGTCCGCGCAGCTTGGCAGGTTATCCGGCGGCCACCACTTCAGCGGGTGGCGGCGTGCTCCGACGATTGCAGCAGGCGCCAGCTTGGCGCGAGGAACCGAGGATGGCCGGACGGATCACGAAGCTGTTCCGCTGGGGCGGTGGCACAACGGCGACGCCGGAGCGCTGGTCGGTGTGGGAGCAACTCAAGGATGACGCCGGCGCCGCCGCGCTGCGCGCCGAATGGGAGAGCCGTTGGGACGAATTCTGAGAGCCGGTGTCCGCGGGCGGTCTGCCCGTGCGCGGCGATCTGCTGCCGCTGTGGCTCCCAGCCGGACCGCCGGATGATGAGACCCGACGGGCGTGGGAGCCGGTCGCCTACCGTGTCGCCCTGGGCGTCGAGCTGGTGGCGCACCTGGAGCCGATCGTCGATGCCGAGCGCCTGCAGACGGGCTTCTGCGTGCGCTCGGCGGAACTGGCACGGATCATGGCGGATGCGGTGCTGAGCGAGAATGTCGGCGCGCGCACCGGCCGCGCCCACCCTGCCATGCACCAGGAGGAAGCCTGCGACGTGATCCTCGCCTGCCATCCAGGTGCGCCAGACGAGCAGGTCAATCATGCAGTGCTGGCCGCCACCAAGGCCGCCCACGCCTTTTTCTGCGCGCCGCGGTAACGGCGGTCAGGGTGCAGCGGGGATGAGGGGGAGACCCCTCCGGCGGCTGTCCAGCAGAGGAGCCGGGTATCAGGCCGGTGTTCCGTGCGCGGTGACGCCGGTTACTACCCGGTGGGGTATCCCGAAGAACTGGAGATGCAGGTCCTGGGCGATCTGGCGGGCGCCGTCCAGCGCCAGGTCTACGTACTTCAGCATGCTGGCCTGGTTCATGCGGGTGATCGGTCCGGCAATCGTCAAGCTGGCGACCGCATCGCCATGACGGTCAAACACCGGCACCGAGATGCCGGCCGCGCCCTCATCGGTCTCCCCAAACGACACGGCATAGCCACGGCGGCGCGTCTCGGCCAAGTCGGCGCGCAGCTGCTGCGGGTCGGTGATGGTGTGCGAGGTCAGGGCGGGCAGGCCGCGCCGGATCACCGCTTCGATGCGCTCCGGCGGCAGATAGGCCAGCAGCGCCTTCGACGATGAGCCGGCGTGCAACGGCGCGGTGGAGCCGATCTCCATGATCAGCCGCAGGCCGCTTTGCCGTTGGGCGCGCTCGACGCACACCACCTGATCGGCCTGCTGGTTGAGCACCTGGAGGGTGACGGTCTCGCCGCTCAGCGCCGCCAGCCGGTTGAGCACCGGCAGCGCCACCTGCCGGAGCTCCATCCCCTCGTACGCCCGCCGGCCCAGCTCCAGCGCGCCGATGCCCAGGCGGAACCGGCGGGTGACCGCATCCTGCGCCAGGAACTCGTGCAACAGCAGCACCCGCAGTACCCGGTAGACGGTGCTCTTTGGCATCCCCGCGTGCGCCGCCAGTTCGGTGACACCCCACTCGGGCGACTCCGGCCCGAACAGCTTCAGGATGCGCAGGGTCTTATCCAGGATCTTGACGGGTGAAGGCGCTGGGGTATCAGCCATGATGGTTCCCGTTCAACGCTCAGCAGGCGGGGCCGCGCAACACCTCGGGCATGGTCTTGCGGTTGCCGATCAGGCGGCCGTCCGTCGGTTCGCCAACCAGCTTGCCGTTCTCGACGATCACCTTGCCGCGCAGCATCGTCAGCACCGGCCAGGCGTGGATGTCCCAGCCCTCCCACACGCTGTGATCGACGGCGTGCAGATCGGATAGCTCCAGTTGCTTGCGGACGGTGGGGTCGAGCAGCACGATGTCGGCATCACTGCCCGGCGCCAGCACGCCCTTGCGCGGGTACATGCCCAGGATCTTGGCGGCGTTGGTGGAGGTGACATCGACGAAGCGCTGCAGCGACATGCCGCGCTTGGCGACGCCTTCGGTGTAGGTGATCGCCAGCCGCTCTTCTACCGCCGGGTTGCCGCCGACGGTGTCCTCGATGGTGTGACCGCCAAGCTTCAGCTCGCGGCTGCACAGAATGGCGTCGGTGCCGACGGTGGAGACGCGGCCCTCCACCAGTCCCCGCCACAGCGCTTCGTTGTCCTCCTGCTCTTTGAGCGAAGGATAGGTGTGATACAGCGGTCCCTCCGGCGTCTGGTACACCTGCCGCGGGAAGGTGGCGTAGTGGTGCAGCGTCTCGGCGTACACCGGCAGCCCGCGACCACGGGCTTCCGCGACTGCCTGGACGCCTTCCTTGGCGCTGGTGTGCATCAGGTAGATGGCCGCGCCGGTCCACTCCGCCAGCCGGATGACGCGCCGGAATGAGAGGTCCTCGGAGAGATTCGGGTGCGCATCCGGCAGGAACTCGGTGCCGATCCGCCCCTGCTCGTGCAGGCGGCGGCTCATGAACATGACGATGTCTTCATCCTCGGCGTGGACGGCGAGCACACCACCGGCCGCCGCCAGTTGCTCCATGATGCCGAGCACGTGGCCGAAGTCGGTCATCTGGCGGGCGCGCGTCAGGGTGGTGTTGGTGGTCCACACCTTGACCGTGGTGAAGCCGCTCTGCACCAGGTCCTTCACCTGGCCGATCAGGCCAAGCGGAATCTCGACGCCCCGCTCCGGCGTGGCGCCTTCCGTGCCCATGCCCACCAGCACGGCATGAAAGGTGTAATCGGTGTAGCTGTTGCCCTTGAAGATGGCGTCGCGGTGGACGATGGCGTCAGCCAGTTCGCCCCCCTGGCGCCAGTTGGCGAAGTCGACAATCGTCGTCGTGCCGCCGAAGGCGCAGGCGCGCGACATCACATCGGGGAAGGCGGCCGTGTGGCCGGCCTCGCGCGCCCACGGATAGACAAAGCGGAAGGCGGCGTGGGCGTGCGGCTCGATGCCGCCGGGGATGACGATCTTGCCGGTGGCGTCAATCCCGCGGCCGGCCTCGGCGGGCAGCCCGGACGGCTCACCGATAGCGACGATCCGCTCGCCCTGGATCGCGACATCCCATTGGCCGACGCCCGACGGCGTCACCACCTGGCCGCCACGGATGATCACATCAAGCACGGGGTCCTCCTCGGTGGCGCTCAGCCCTCTGCGGCCGTCTGCGCACGGTTGGGGGCATCCAGCACCGCCCGCACGATGCTGGTGTAGCCGGTGCAGCGGCAGAGGTTGCCGCGCAGGTAATCGCGCACGTCGTCCTCGGTGGGGGTCCCCACCGCGTCCAGCAGCGACCGGCCCATCATAATCATGCCGGGGGTGCAGAAGCCGCACTGAAGCGCGGCATGATCCAGGAACGATTCTTGCAGCGGGTCCAGCACACCGTTCTGTGCCAGCCCTTCGATGGTGGTGACCTCGTGGCCATCCACCGCCACCGCGAGGGTGAGGCAGGCAAGCCGCGGGCGGCCATCGACGTGGACGGTGCAGGCGCCGCACTCACCGATGCCGCAGCCGTACTTGGCGCCGGTCAGCCCCTCCCGCTCCCGCAGTTCGTTGAGCAAGAGACTGTTCGGCGCGACCGTCCACTCGCGCGGCTCACCGTTGATCTGCAGCCGGATG
>CAUJGQ010000047.1 GCA_963170165.1 Chloroflexota bacterium
TCGCGCCGCTCAGTCCACCGGGAACAGGTACTGCGCACGCGCCCAGCCGCGGCCGGTCACCTCGCTCCACACCTCAAACCAGTCCTCGCCATCCTCTTCAATCGGGCCGTTGGTTACCAGAAACCGATGATAGCTGGCTACGCAGTGGTCGTACGGCGCCGACGCCCCTGGAAACGCACGCACCGACAGGCAACCACTGGCAACGATTGCCTGAACGACGTCTTGCGGCTGAAAGGTGAAGCCGGGCTCGCAGGTGTAGGCTACCCGCGCCAGAACGTCTGCCACACGTGCCCCGCCAACCCAGTAGTAGGCCGCCCGCGAGTAGACCAGGTACCAGCCATCCTGCTCGCCGGCCACGGTCAGCCATTCGCCGCAGGACGCGACGTGGGCAATTCCAGCGTCGCTCGACGGCTCGCCTCGCAGCGCGGCGCCGTACGGCTTGATGACCTCCACCGCTTCTGGCAAGGTCGTGGCCTGCACCCGGTCGCTGCCGCGGTTGGACAAGGCAAGCAAGGCAATCATCAGTGCTGCTCTCAACAGCGTTCGCGCCATCGGCTGCACCTCCATGCATCTGAGTTCCCCGAATTCCGGCACCGGCCGGCTGTGGACACCGGCACGATCTCCCCGGGCAGTATCCATGTCCTGGCGAGGGGCACAAACGGGCGAGCGGCCACGGCCAGCCGGACAATCGACAGGCGGAGCCCCGGACTTCGGATACGCGGCGCGCCGTGCTGGTGGCGTCGCACACAACGTGCCGCGTCATGCTGTGCAAGCTACCATGAGCGCAGGAGGCGCGCGTGCAAGGACAACCAGCAGAACGGGAACGTGCGGCCCTCGCAACGGAACTGGCAGCGTGGATGGCGGAGGGTATCCCGCCACCTAGCACACCGCCGGATGAGCAGCGATTTGCTGCGTTTGCCCAACGGGTCTTCACCTATCAGTTCACCGCCAACCTGGCCTACCGCCGCTACTGCGAATGGCGGGGAGTGACGCCGGAGACGCTAGCCGGCTGGCAGGATATCCCCGCCGTCGCCACCGACGCCTTCAAAGAGGCGTCGCTCACCTGCTTTCCCCCAGAGCGGTCCGAGCGGATATTTGAAACCAGCGGCACGACGCAGGGAGAGCGGCGCGGGCGCCACTATCTGCGCTCGGATGCGTTGTATCGGGCGGCCGCGCTGCCCAACTTTGACGCGCATGTGCGCCCAGACGGCCGGCCGCTCACCCCGGTTGTGCTGTTCTTCGCGCCAGCCGCGCTGCCCAGCTCGTCGCTGGCGCACATGTTTGGCATGGTCACCGGCAGTTGGGGCTCAGCGGGCTCGCACGGCGATGGACATACCTACTTTGCCGGCCCGGCCGGACTGGACCTGGAGGGGGCGGCGCAACGGCTGGCCGGCCTGGCAGCAGCGGGTGCACCCGTGTTGCTGATGGGCGCCGCCTTTGCCTTCGTCCACCTGCTCGATCACCTGGCTACGGCCGCCCGGCGGATCCCATTGCCGGCGGGCTCGCGCATTATGGATACCGGCGGCTACAAAGGACGATCACGCGAGGTGTCCAAGACAGACCTCTATCGCATGTACACCACGGCCCTCGGTATCCCGGATGATCACATCGTCAACGAGTACGGCATGACGGAGATGTCCTCCCAGTTCTACGATGGTGTGCTGCGTGGCGAGCGCACGCGCAGGAAGATGCCCCCGCCCTGGGTGCGCACACGCGTTGTCGACCCGGAGACGCTGGCGCCCGTTCCGCTCGGGACCACCGGCGTCCTCTGGCATCTAGACCTGGCGAATCTTGACTCGGTAGCGGCGCTGCAAACCGCGGACCTGGGCGTCGCGCTCCACGGCGGCTTCGAGGTGCTGGGCCGCGCGGCCGGGTCCGCGGCGCGCGGCTGCTCACTGGCGGTTGAGGACCTGCTCCATGCCCAGCGCTGACGGCGACCGCTGCCAGCGATTCCCACCAGCAGCCGAGCCACTGACCCCGGCGCGGCTGAGCACGCTGGCGGCCGCGTTGCGGACGGCCGGCGCCGGCCTGTCCGCCATGCCCGTCCACGCCATCATCGCCACAGTCAACCGCGCACTGACGCGGCTGGCAGGGACCGATGCGGTGAACGTCGCGAAGCTGGCGGCCGCATCGGGATACCACCCAGCCACGGTCCGTGCAGGGCTGCGGGATCTGTCTCTTGCTTTCTCCACGCAGCAGCTGGAGCACTTGATCGAGCGGGAGATCGGTGGCCCCGGACCGCTGGATGGCTTCGCCGCACGGCCAGATGGCCGCGGCTGGTCCCGCGCCTTTGGCCCGGCGCTGTCAGTGCTGGTGATGGCGGGAAGCGTCTATCCGGCCGTGGCCGAGAGCGTCATCCTCTGTCTGCTGGCCAAGTCACCCTGCCTGCTCAAGCTGCCCTCGCGTGACCCGGCGTTCGCGCTGATGCTGTGCGCCGCGCTGGCCGGCGAGGATGAGCGGCTCGGCCGGGCACTGGCCGCCGTGTCGTGGCCGGCCTGGGACCATCAGATGCACGCCGCGGCCTTTGGTGCAGCCGAAACGGTGATCGCCTACGGCGGCGCGGAGGCGATGGCTGCCGTGCGAGCGCTGGTCCCGCCCGCAGTCCGGCTGATCACCCACGGGCCGAAGCTCAGCCTTGCCGTCATCCCGGCAGCGGACGCGCAGCCGGCTGCGGTGGCAGAGGCAGTGGCGGCCGACGTGGCGGCGTACGACCAGCAGGGCTGCGTCTCCCCGCACACCATCTACGTGACCGGCAGCCTTGACTCGGCCACCGCGTTCGGCGAACGGGTAGCCGCGGCGTTGGCGGCACGGGAACGCGAGCAACCACGGGGCATGCTCACCCCAAGCGCGGCTGTGGCAATCCGCCAGGCGCGCGGCGCTGCCGAGTTCCGGCCGGGGGCGGCGGTGTTCGCTTCTTCTGGTAGCACCGCCTGGACCGTGATCGTTGACCCGGAGCCGGCGTTCGCCGTCTCATGTCTCAACCGGCTGGTGTACATCAAGCCAATCGTCTCGCTCGCGGCGTTGCCCGCGGCACTCGCGCCAGTGGCGCCCTACCTGCAGACGGCCGGCGCCGGCGGTGATGACGCCTTCCGGTTGGCCGTGGCTGAGGTATGCGGGCCGCTGGGGGTGGCGCGCGTGTGCCCCCTCGGACAGATGCAGCAACCGCCCGCGGACTGGCGTCACGACGGCCGCCCGCGCCTGCTCGAGCTGCTGCGCTGGACGGACATCGACCGCACGCAGGCAGCTATGGGCGCCGCTCGTCCAACCGCTTGACCGGCCACGGGCCGCCTACCGATAATGCGCGCGTCTCCGATTCCACCCCGCTGCACTCGGCGTCACCGCGACCATTGCCGGTCACTACCGGCTGTACGGCGCGGGCTTGACCGGTAAGGGGGAGGGAGCAGACATGAGCCGGCCAGCACGGATGGGGCTTCGTGTCACGGCCGTGGCGGCGCTGCTGGCGGTCGCCGTGTTGATCGGACCGGTACAGGCGCCGGCCGGCGCCCAATTGGAAGCCGCCGTCAATATCCAGGGGTTTGCCTTCACGCCGGCGGATCTGACCGTCAGCGCCGGGACGACGGTGCGCTGGACGCAAAGCGACAGTGCGCTCCACACCGTGACCTCCAGTGTGCCCGACGCGGCCAATGCGGGTGCGGTGTTCCGCTCCGAGTCCCTTGGCGCCGGTGAGGCCTTCTCGTTCACATTCAGTGAGTCTGGGGTGTTCCCTTACTTCTGCGAAATCCACCCGCGGATGCGCGGCATGGTGACCGTCACCGGTGAGGCGCCCGCGGCCGGCGGCGAACCGGAGCCGGAGCTACAGCCGGCGCCGGGGCCGTCGACGCAGATCGAGGCGCCGGCCACCGCCATCGTTGCCCGTGACTTCTCCTTCTCTGCGCCTGCGGCCATCAGCCAGGGGCTAAACAAGCTCACGCTCACGAACGAGGGCCAAGAGCCGCATCACGCCCAACTGTTGCGGCTGAATGACGGCGTAACGGCAGAGCAATTCGGCGCGGCTGCGCAGCAGGGGCCCGGCCCCCTCTTCACTCTGGTCACCTTCCGTGGCGGCCCGGGCGCCATCGACCCCGGTGGCGAGCAGGTGGTGTGGGTGGATCTGCCGGTGGGTTCGTACCTGATGATCTGCTCAATCGCGAGCCCAGACGGTCTGAGCCACGCAGCCAAGGGCATGACGCAGCCGCTTCAGGTATCACCGGCAGCGATCTCCGCCGCGCCACCCCAGTCCAGCGCCGAAGTTGAGATGGGAGATTTCGGCTTTGACCTGCCGGATCTCCGGGCCGGAACGCAGGTCATCATGCTGACAAACACGGGCGCCCAGGCGCATGAAATGACGCTGATCAAGCTCGCAGCCGGGGCAGGGGCGGCAGACACGCTCGCCTTCTTTGCCGCTCCCGCCGGGCCGCCGCCGTTCAGCAGCGCCGGTGGCTTCCAGGCGGTGGGTCCGGGCCTGTCCGGTTGGGCACAGATAGACCTCAGCGCTGGGAGTTACCTCGCGATCTGCAGCGTGCCTGACCCGGACAGTGGCAGGCCACATTACGAGCTGGGCATGGTCAGCAGCTTCGCGGTCCCGTAGCGTCGCCCGCGCCAAAGCCGCGAGTTCGCGTGCCATCAATGGCGGGGCTGCTGCTGCAGCCACCACTCCGCCACCTCCAGTTGGGTGGCGAAGCGCACACCTGCGCGGGCGCGCATATGGCGCAGCAGCCGCTCCAGCATCAGGATCCGGTGCCCGCGGCCGATGATCTGCGGATGCATGGTCAGCGTAAACACGCCGCCGGGCACGCGGTCGTACATGAAGTCGAACTCGTCCTGCCAGATCTCCAGTACCTGCGAGGCCGGGGTCAGCCCGGTGCGCGTCTGATAGCTGTACTGAAAGTACGGCGCATCGTCCAGAATCCAGTGCACCGGCATCTCAATCAGGTCCGTCTCCTGGCCAAAAGTGTAGGCGCGGTCTTTGTGCGCCACATCGCCGGCCCGGCAGCGGTACAGGGAGAAGTCATCGCCCATCAGGCTGGAGTCGTACACAAAGCCCTGATCACGCAGGATATCCAGCGAATTGGGGCTGAGATCCCAGGAGGGCGAGCGAAAGCCGCGCGGGCGGACCCCGGCGGCGCGCTCGATGGCGTCACTACCCCGCCGGATGACGGCGCGCTCGGTATCCGCGTCCAGCGTATTCGGTACTTCGTGCATGTATCCGTGGTTGCCGAGCTCGTGGCCGCGCCGGGCCATCTCCGCCACCAGCGCCGGCCACGTGTCGGCGCTGTGGCCCGGCACAAAGAAGGTCGCCTTCGCCTCAAACCGGTCCAGGGTCTCCAGCACGCGCGGCACGCCGACGCGGGCGCCATATTCCCCACGTGAGAGCGGCGTCGGCGAATCCATATCGCGGAAGATCCACGACGACATGGCGTCGAAGTCGAAGCTCAGACACACCCACGCCCGCGGTCCGTTGTCATCAGTCATCGCGCCGCTCCCTGGCCATCATCAGGGGGATTATACGCATCGCGGCCTCTCCGGGCGGAGCGTGTCACCGCTTGTCGTGCCGGCATCCCACCAAGCCAGGTGTGAGCGTAACCATCGCGCCGGTATACCTCATAGCCAGCCGCCAGGCGCAGCTTCCCGGCGGCGACAGCGCTCACGTTGCCTTCCAACCCGTATCATGACTGCATGGGACGGCGTGACCGCGGCCGGTGGGACATCCCGCCCGCCGGCGAAACCTTACGGCTGCATCTCGACTCGCTCAGCCATCAAGGGGCCGCGATTGGCCGGCTCGATGGCCAGGTGGTGTTTGCCGCCTATGGCATCCCCGGCGAGGAGGTCGACGTCTACATCGAGAAAGTGCACAAGGACTATCTGGAGGGGCGGGTAGTGGCGGTGCACACGCCCTCACCCGAACGAGTGGCGCCGCGCTGCGAGTACTTCGGCGCGTGCGGTGGCTGCCAGCTTCAGCACATCTCGTACGAGGGCCAGCTCGCCTTGAAACGCCAGATCGTTGGTGAGCAGCTACGCCGTATCGGCAAGCTGCACGATGTCACCGTGGGGCCAGCCCTGCCCTCGCCCGATCCCTGGTACTACCGCAACCATGCCCGCTTCACGGTGGACCGCGACGGCTTCCTCGGCTTCACCATGCGCGGTCGCAGGCGCATCGTCCGCACTATGACCTGCTACATTCACAATCCGTGGATCCGCGATACCATGCAGGCGCTCCAGGGACGCTGTCGCGGGCTGCGGCAGGTGGCGTTGCGGACGGGCATCTATACCGGCGACCGGCTGATCCAGCCGCCGCTAGACGGTAAGCTCAGCGACCGGCCGGCCGAGAGTGAAGGTACGCCATTGCCGCCGCTGCCACTGCCGCTGCCACTCATCGCAAGCGGCCAGCGCGAATACGATGAGTGCCTGCTCGGCGCCCGCTTCCACGTCTCAGCCGCTTCGTTCTTTCAAGTGAACACGCTCCAGGCCGAGAACCTGATCCGGCTGGTGCGTGATGGCCTGGACCTGGGTCCGGATGACATCTTACTGGATGCCTATGCCGGCGTGGGCACGTTCGCCAAGACATTGGCGCCGCTGGTGAGCAAGGCCATCGCCATCGAAGTGTCTGCCTCCTCGGTGGCAGACGGCCGCCGCAACACCGAGGACGTCGCGAATGTCGAGTGGCTGCTCGGTGAGGTGGAAGCGGTGCTGCCTGTCATGGCCGAGCGGCCCACCGCCGTCGTGCTGGACCCGTCCCGCCAGGGCTGCGGCGTCTCCACACTGGAGGCGCTGATCGCCGCCGGTGTGCCGCGCCTTGCCTATGTCTCGTGTGAACCGGCAACGCTTGCGCGGGACCTACGGATCCTAGTCGATGGCGGCTACCGAGTGGCATCGTTGCAGCCGGTCGATATGTTCCCGCAGACCTACCACATCGAATGCGTGGCGGTGCTGCGGCGTGACTGAGCCCGCGTTGGTGCTGGCATCGGCATCGCCACGGCGGCAGGAACTGCTGGCCGCGCTTGGCCTTCCGTTCGCGGTGAGCGCCACCGACGTCCCCGAACCGCTGGACCCGCACCTTCCCGCCGCCGAGCAAGCGTGCGCGCTGGCGCTGGCCAAGGCGCGTGCCGCCGCGCGGCATCGCGCTGCACTGACGTTGGGCGCAGATACCATCGTCGTGCTGGATGGCCGGCCGCTGGGAAAGCCTGCCGATGCCGCGGATGCGCGCCGGATGCTGACAGCGCTGCAGGGCCGAACGCACCGCGTCATCACCGGGTTGGCGGCCGTCCGGAGCGGGCGGCGACAGACAGTGTACGCCGAGACGGCGGTCGTGATGCGGCCATACACCGACGCCGAGATCACCGCCTACATCGCCGGCGGGGACCCATTCGACAAGGCAGGCGCGTATGCGATCCAGCATCCGGGCTTTGCGCCAGTAGAGCGGATTGCGGGTTGCTACTGCAACGTGATGGGCCTGCCGCTGTGGACGGCTAGGGCGCTGCTGCTGGACATGGCGCCAGAGCTGGAGCCTGCCCAGCCCAGCGACACGTTCAGTCGCTGCGCCGTCTGCCCGCTGCGAGGCGGCTGAGCACTACCAGCCACCCTCAGTAGCCGCGATATCGCCGGATGTGACGCCAAAGTCCGCGGTCCAGTACCAGCCGTAGGAGCCACCTGCCCGGCGGGCGATACCGATGTACCGAATGTCGGGATTCATCATGTTGGCGTAATGCGCTGGTGAACCGGCCCACATCCCCACCGTGGCCACGCCTTCGGCGTAACCGGCGGCCAGATTCTCGCTCACCCAGTCGGTGATGCGATAACCGCAGTCGTTGAGCCGCTGGGTCCACGACCGGAAGCTGTCGTCATGGCCAAACACGGCGCCGGAGGCCAAATCGCCTGACTTCCACTCGGCGGCGCGGGTGAGCGTTCCCGAAATCGACAGCGGCGCCAGACCGCCACGGGCGCGCAGGCTGTTGATGCCGTCCAGCGCTGCCTGCTCTTCACCGTCGACCTGGGTGCCGGCGGGATTGACCGTGCAGGTGTCATAGCCACGCGCGGGCGCGGCTGGGGTCAAGTTACTGAGGCCAATCGCCGCGGCGACGCCCAGCGCAGCGAGCAAGATACGTGTTCGCATAGCCAATATGCTCGTGTGTCACCGATTCGCCGGATTCCCGGCTACCGTGATCATCGGCTGGATCCCCGATGCGCTGCAGTGACCATCCGGATAATGCACCCGCGGGTCGGCAGGCAAGGAGAAGTGTGCAAGAGCAGACGAGGGGGAAGATGGCCAGCGATGCTGGGCTGCTCTGGGCGTCACCGCGCATGGGATGGCGCCTGGCCCTACCCTACGAAGCGAACTTCAGGCTGTCAAGCCGAGCAACCGGGCGGCGCAGTGTGCGCGATCCGGCGCACCGCGTGGCGACGCTAGACGCTGCTCAGATGGCTGCGCGGGACGACCGCAGTGAAACGTGCCCGTTCGCCGCGCATGTAGATACGTCGAACCTCAATCAACTGGTCGCCCGCGTACGTGCGCCGCTGAAGCAGCAACCCCGGGCTGGCCGGCGGCACGTCAAGTGCGGCAGCGTGGTCTGCATCGAGCAACACACCACTGACCGACTCCTCGGCGTGCGACACCTGGAGCCCTAGCTGCTGTTCCAGGTGCGCATAGAATGCCGATGGCCCGCCGTTTGACCGGCCGTGTTCCAGCGCCAGTTGCGTGACCTCCAATGCGGGCAGCAACAGCCGCTCAACGGCGCACGGACCAGCGCTGTCCTGGATCACGCGCACGACTTCCAGTACTTCCCCACTCCCCAGCGCCGCCAGCGGACGCAGGTCTTCGTTGGGGGCGATCAGCGCGGTGCTAACCACACTCGCCTTCCATTCACCATCGCTTGCCTGCAGCACACTGGCAAAGCTGAACGATGGCGTGGGCGGCCGGCGGTCCGCCGTGCCCACGAAGGTGCCCTGACCGCGACGGCGCCACAGCATCCCTTCGCGCACCAGTTCGTCGATGGCCTGGCGGATGGTGGGCCGGGAAACTCCTGTCCGCCGCGAAATCTCCGCCTCGGTCGGGATCATGTCGCCCTGGCGCAACTGCCCGCCAGTGATGGCGGCGCGAAGCTGCTGGCGTAGCTGGAAGTACAACGGCACTGGGCTGGCGTGGTCGAGCTGCAGCGATTCCATTCCTGGCTCCTGCCACGTGGTAGGGGGGCACGGCGACATTCAGGCCCCGTGGCACCGATGGCCATGTTACAGGAAGCTTGCAGCTCTGCCTAGACAAATTCGCCAAAAAAGAAACCAGTTGGCAACTCAGGGCCACCAACAGCCGCTGAGCACCGCGCCACGGCCCAACGGGCGGGCAGCATGTGCCCGCGCGTCACGCTGAGGCAGATGGCAGAGGCAGGCACGCGGTCAGCCCGCGGCCACCACTGCCCCGGCCAGGGCCTCCCAGCGCCGCTCGGCCAGCTGCACTGCCAGGTCAACATCGCTCGCCAGCAGGTAGCGCTGTGCGACCAGCGCATCAGCGGCGGCGCGCACCTGCGCCAGATAGGCCGAGCGACTCGCGTAGCGCTCTGCGATGGAGCGGCGCGGGTCACCACGACGCGCACGCTCGGCCGGATCGCGGGCAAGAGGCAGGGTGGATCCGGTCATGTCCATGATCTGGCCGGGACCGCCGATCTCGGGATGGCGGGGGTTCCAGCCGGTAACGGTGGCCAGGGGCACGCTCACCTCGGGCAGACGGATACCTGCAACCTCGTTCCCGTCCTCATCCACGGCCGGCACCAGACAGGGGTACGGGTCGCTCTCGACCGCCGGGAAGCGGCCGGTTCCGGCGACAGCGTCCGGTCCCAGGTCCAGCCGCGGCACCCGGCGTAGCCGCCCGGCTTCAGGCACGGTCACGGCAGGGAAGCGGGCAAAGGTTGCCAGCACGACATCGCGTGGCACCGCGGTGCCATCGTCCAGACGCGGCGCCGCGCTGGGGGGCGGTTCGGCCCCGGCCGTCACCCAGCCATCGAGCGCCTCCAGCAGCGCCCGCATGGCCATGGAGTAATCCACGCAATTGAATGGATGGGCGCCGCGCGAGCCGTCCAGGGGACTGCGGTCAATCAGCGGCACCACGCCGGAGGTGTGCTGGGTACCCGCCAGGTGGTAGATGCGTACGTCAGGCGCGGGCTCGATGTCACAGGCGCCATCCGGGGTGATGTGCAGCAGCGCCGCGTCCCCCCTCCAATACTCGGCGGCGGTGTTGACGAACATGATCTTGGGCACGCCGCCCCGCGCCCGCTGCCGGTCGAGCAGGCCGCCCTCCGGCGCATCGGCAGCAAACGGCGGCAGGTGACCGAAGCCAGGCGTGTACTGAACAGACGGCTGGGCAAACCGCTGATTGAATTCGCCCCGGCGCGCGCCGGCGATATGCGGCATCACCCCGTCAAACACCGGCCGGCCGTCTTCATCGAGGTTGATGCCCAGGTGCAGATACTCTCGAAGAAAGCGGCCGCTCTGCGATGCGCCGAACGCGTAGGCGTAGCGCACGGCGCCAGCGCTGGGGTTGCCCTGATTGGCGCCGGCGTAGCGCAGGAATGACACGCAGTCCCGCACCGCCAGCAGGCCAGTCCCAGCCACCGGACAATGGCTGGTGGTGTATACCACCTCGTAGATCCGGCCGGCGTCGAAGCCATCAGCCAGCCAGACACGCGTAGCATCCGGCTCCGGCCGCCCATCGACATCGCGGGCAAATCGCCAGCGCTCGCGCGGGATCAGCACGCGGGCTGCGCCCGGGTAGTCGCGCACATACAGCGCCGCGCTCGGTTCCTCCCGGTCGACCGCCGGATACGGCTGGTGAATACGATCCGCCAGCAGCGCATCGCGGGCAGCAGCCACCGGCTGAATACTGACCTGGACCTGCCCCTGCACTGGCCGGCCGTCGCGCAGTGCTTCCGGCGCCTCCAACCCCAGCAGTGGTCCGGGCCGGGGTACGTCCCATTGCCACCCGCACCAGGCGACTGCCCAACCGCGCGTCAACAGGAAGCCATCACCGGGATCAATGCGCTCCGTGGGTACCAGCTCGCGTGGGGCACGGTTGAACTGGCCCTGGACGGTCTTGCGGCCGCGGTTGAGCACATCGAACAACAACCGCCCCGATCCGCGTGCGGGATCTGCCGGCTGCAACAGGCAGAAGTCTGCGGCGAAGCGCACCCGACCAGCGGGGTCACGCGGGGCAAGATGCAAGTCCACGATGCCGGCGTTGGCGACGTGATCCGGGTCGACGGCGAAGCGCAGCACCCCATCGATCCGTTCATAGGCGCCGGCTTCACCGAACGGCTGCCCATCCTGATAGGGCGTCCGCAACAGCACTTCAAGAGCAAGGACCGCCATCGCCGTACCTCCGGAACGAGCCACGAACGATGAGCAACCAGCGCGGCTCCAAGGGCGGCAGATACAGGTGGCGGATAAGCGTTCGCCTCCGCTCCCATGCCCGCTGCCCAGTGCTTGTTGCCCAGCCGCCTAACCGCGCGGCAGCCCCAGACCGCGTGTGGCCATGATGTTGCGCTGCACCTCGCTGGTGCCCGCGGCGATGGTGCTCGAGACGCTGCCAACGTAGGACACCTGGAGCTTGGCATCCAGCGGCGCCCACCGCGTGCCCTCCCACAGCCCGCCGTACAGGCCCATCATGTTGACGCCCGCCTGCGCCAGCCGCTGCCGCAGCTCCGAGCCGTAGAGCTTGGACATCGAGGCTTCGTAGTTTGGGATCTTGCCGGCGCCCTGCATCCAGGAAACGCGATAGGCAATCAGCCGGCCGACCTCATGCTCGATGGCCAGCTCCGCCAGTTGGGCGCGCACGCCGGGCTTTTCCGCCAACCGCACGCCGCCGATGGTCGTGTCGCGGCAGAAGTCGGTCAGCTCTTCCAGCAGCTTCTTGCCCGCGGCGAACACCGACACCCCCGAGCGCTCGAAGTCCAGCGTGGTGGCGGCGGCGTACCAGCCGCGGTTGGCCTCACCGAGCACGTTGCTGCGCGGAACGCGGACGTTATCGAAGAACGTTTCGTTAAAGCCGGAGCGGCCGTGCATCTGGACGATTGGGCGGACGGAGATGCCGGGTGACTTCATGTCCAGCAGGAAGTAGGTGATGCCCCGGTGCTTGGGCGCATCCGGGTCCGTCCTGGCCAGCACATGGATGTAGTCCGCAAACTGCGCGCCCGAGGTCCAGATCTTCTGACCGTTGATAACGTAGTCGTCACCGTCGAGCGTGGCCCGCGTCTGGAGAGACGCCAGGTCAGAACCGGAGCCGGGCTCGGAGAAGCCCTGACACCACATCACCTCGGCGCTGGCAATCGGCGGCAAGAAGCGCTGCTTCTGGTCCTCGGTGCCATGCACCATGATGCACGGGCCGATCATGTTGATGCCCTGGCCGCCACTGCCCGGCGCGCCGAAGTAGGCACACTCCTCGCGGAAGATCATCTGCCGGATGTGGCTGGCGCCCTGACCGCCGTACTCGTTGGGCCAGGCCATCGTCAGCCAGCCGCGCTCGGCCAGGCGCTTCTCAAACGCGCGGGTGCGCTGGTGGGTCTCCAGGTCATCGACCTCACCACCGCCACCGCTGCCGCTCTCGCCCCAGTTGGCCTTGATGAAGGCACGGACTTCCTGCCGGAACTGCTGATCCTCCGCGGTGAACTGGAATTCCATCGCTGCTCCCCTTACCTCGGCGCGCGGGCGCTTCCCGGCGCTGCCCGCGCCATCAACGGCGCCAGTCTACGCCTATCCGGCATCGTAGGTTAAGGGCGCAAGTAGGCAGGATGAGGACAAAAGCAGGCAGCCGGCCGGTGCAGGGGCGCCGGCCAGCCGCTCTCTACTGCGTGCCACTGCTGCCGTCAAGAGGCGGCGCGTAGGGTATAGCCGGCTTCCTCCTCGTCATCATCGCGACCGTCACCACGCATCATCAGGAACTTGATGCTGGCGACCATCCGGCGGAACGATGCAGCCAGGTCCGCCAGTTCGTCGTTGCTGTCCACATCGATATCAACGTCGGTGACGTCGCCGGTGGAGACGCGGTCGGCGGCGTCGCGCAGCCGGATGATCGGCTTGGTGATGGTACCGGCGAAGATCCAGCCTGCCAGGCCCGCTACGGCGAACGCGATCAGGCTGATGATCGTGATTTGGAACTCAGCGCCACTCACCGCGGAGGTGGAGTCCTCTTTGGCGGACGTCATCTGGGCGGACTGCCGCTCCACATAGCCGGCAAGCTGCCCGCTGATGCGGTCGCTCGCTTCTGGAAAGGCGCCGCGCGCCCGACGCGAGACGTCGCCGGCGTTGATCATGGCGCGCGCGCTGGTCTCGAAGGCGCGCATGCTGCCCTGCACGCCCTGGAGAATGACGCGATCCTCGCTGCCGCCAGCGTTGTACGCCACCTGCAACGACGAGCTGAACAGCGTGCTGGCGGTGTTGAGTTCTTCCTTGAGCGCATCATCGGGAGACAGCACGAAGGCGTTCGCAATTTGGAACTCGCGCGCCACCTGGTGCAACATCCCTTCCGTGCCCAGCAGCAGGTCGTTCACCTGGTTGCGCAGCGACACGGGCACCGCGCCGACATCGGAGGCGGCGCCGCCGGTGGGGACGAAGCGCTGCCGGATCTTGTTCAGTTGCTGCACCATCTCCTCGTAGCGGCTGCGCAGACTGGTGGTGCTGCGGTCCACAGTGTCGCGCGAGGTGAGCAACTGTGAGCCCGCCTGGGTGAACTTGGCGCGTTCAGCGGAGATCTCCGCCAGAAGCGCCTTGCCTTCGTCACTGCTGTCCTCGGCCTTGAGCTTGGCCAGCTCTGCGTCGAATCGCTCCGACAGGTCCAGGTAACGCTGCCGATCCTCCGGGCGGCCGGAAGCGACGTAGCTCAGCGCCGCCATCTGCTGCTCGCGCTGCGTCTGGCTGAGCCGCTCAGCGAGCTGCAGCCGGGGGATAGCGTTGTCTGCCAGATCCTGCACGCTCTTGTCGATACTGCGCACACGACTGTAGGCGGCGCCGCCCAGCATCGCCACCAGCGAGGCGATGATCAGAAAATAGGCAACCAGTTTGGTGCGAATGCGCATGGCGGCTCCTCCCACCGGCCGGCACGATGGCGCCAGCCCGCTCTACCGATAGCAATCGGCACAGCCGGCCGGTGGAAAAGCGACCCGCGGGTATGGATGTTACGGCTGAGCCGCGCGGTGAGCCTGCTCCTCGGCGCTGCGCTCCGCGCGATGGTGGGCCCGGAGTCTGCGGTACAGCCACAGCACCACGGCGCCAGCGAGCGCTACGCGGACCAGGTTCACCGCGTCATTGGTGTTCATGGCGAGCGCTCCATCACCGGCGCCGGTTCTCCACGCAGCACGGCGGCGGCAGTGGCCAGGTCGCGAGCCAGCGTCTGCGTTGCCGCGTCGCTGTCCTCCGGGCTGTGCGGCTGCAGATGCAGGATATAGGCCGGGTGAAAGGTGGCCAGAGTGCGCGCGCCGTGCGGACCCAAAAACCACTCACCGCGCTGCTCGGTCAGACGGAAGTCCTTGCCCAGCAGCGCCCGAGCGCTGGTGCCCCCGGCGCAGACGATCACCCGCGGCTGCACCGCCGCCAGTTCCTCGAGCAGTAACGGCAACCAGGCCTTCAGTTCTCCGGCCAGCGGCGCCCGGTTGGTCACCCGTCCGCCCTGTTCACGGATCGGGCGGCATTTGACCGTGTTAGTCAGCCATATCTGCTGCCGCTCGAGACCGGCCCCTGCCAGCAGGCTGTCGAGCAGCCGCCCGGCTGGTCCGGCGAACGGATAGCCCTCCGCCACCTCGCGCTCCCCCGGCGCCTCCCCAACGAGCACCAGCGACGCCGTGGGGTCGCCTTCGCCCAGCACGGGCCCCAGCCCGGAGGGACATCCCAGCAGCAACATGCGCTGTTCAATGCCTTGGAGCACGGGCGGCGGCGGTGCAGTCAGGCGGCGTCCGGATGGCGGCATGGCGTTCCTCCCCTGGGTGCTGCCTTCAGCGTGCATCGGCCGGCGCCGCGCCGCATGATGCGGCCGGGGTAGGTAGGCAGAACGGACTGCCCGGCCTGCTACAATAGATGTATGACGCAACAGGTACATACCGAGCCGGCGGAGCTGGCACAGCGGGTCGTCGATGAGTTGAGCGAGAAGCAGGTCGAAGACATCGCCCTGATCGACGTCAGCAAGATCTCAAGCTTCACCGATTACTTCGTCGTGGGCACGGCAGGCAACGAGCGGCAGATGAAAGCCGTGATGGACGCTCTGGACCGCGACCTGGGCCTGGATGGCGTGCGCCTGCGCGCGCGCGAAGGCAGCGCCGGGTCGGGCTGGGTGTTGCTGGACTTCGGTGACGTCGTCGTCCACCTGTTCAGCCCGGAGGCCCGCGGCTTCTACCGGCTGGATGACCTTTGGGGCCGCCAAGCGCCGGTGGTGCGGTTCACCTGAGCGGCCTTCCCGTCACATTACTCGATGATCCAGCGATCAACATCGCGGGTGTGCTCGACGATGCCCTCCTCACCGAACCAGAGGGCGATCTCGCGCGTTGCGGACTCGGCCTTATCCGAGCCATGCACCAGATTGCGGCCCTTATCTACCGCCAGGTCGCCACGGATCGAGCCGGTCTCGGCGTCCAGCGGGTTCGTCTTGCCAATCGTCTGGCGGCATAGGGCAATCGCGTTCGGCCCCTCCAACACCATGGCGATCAGCGGCTTGGAGGTGATGAATGAGACAAGGCCCGGGAAGAAGGATTTTCCCTCATGCTCGGCGTAGTGCTGGCGCGCCAGATCCTCGGTGACCTGCATCAGCTTCATCGCCACGATTCGCAGCCCGCGCCGCTCAAAGCGCGTGAGAATCTCGCCGGCCAGCCCGCGTTGCATGGCGTCCGGCTTGATCAGAATCAGCGTCCGTTCCAAGCGGTGCTCCCTTCTCCTTGACCATTGCTGCCACCCGCACCGGCAGGCCTACGGCCGTTGGGCGCGACTGGGGGTGATGTTCGGCTCGCGCAGGTAGATCGGTTCCAGCGCCAGATGCGAATCGCGCGCTCCGGCAGCGTATCGCGGCCAGGCCAGCGCCGCGATGGTGACGGCGCGGCGGGCGTGCGCGGGCCCATCGCTGATCGTCACGTCCGGTCGCTCGGCGCGCAAGGCATCGTGCAGCTGCGCCTCAACCTCTCCACACACCAGCGACCCGGGCGGGAGCCCGGCCACCAGCCCGGCAATGCTGGTCAGGCGGGGACCCTCGCGTTCGTGCCATGCCCCAGCGGAGGTGTAGATCGCCCACGCCTGATCGCCGCGTCCGGCGCTGTGCACCGGCACGATCGGGCCGTTCCAGCCGGCGTGGACATACGCGTCCGCTTCCAGCCGGCCGGCGCCTAGCACGGCCGCGTCCAGCGCCAGCGCCAGCCCCAGCGCGGTGCTCACACCCACTCGCAGCCCGCCGTAGCTGCCCGGCCCCTTGCAGATGAAGACCGCGCTGATCGCCGTACGTTCCACGGCGCTGCGCGCGAGCACATCTTCCACGGCCGGCAGCAACTCGGCGGCGGGCCCGGTGCGGGTGCGCCAGTTCAGCTCCGTCACCAATACACCGTGATCCGTCAGCGCCACGCCCGCCACCGGTCCGGCGGTATCGATGGACAGCTCCATCAGCCCTCACCTCCGGCCGCTGCCGCAAGCGCCGAGGAGAGCCGCGCAGCCAGCTCGCGCGAGCGGTGGCCGCGTGGAACGAACGCGAGCTCCCGCTGCTCCGGGGAGCGGTAGGTGAGCCGGACTAGCAGGTGATCGTCGGGCAGCAGCCCGGCGCCACGCTCCGGCCACTCAACCACCAGCGCGCCATCGAGCGAGACACCAGGTAGGTCCAGGGCCGCAACCTCGTCCGGATCATCGAGCCGGTAGAGGTCAGCGTGATAGACCGTCAGGCGGGCGTGGTACTCGTTCAACAAGATGAAGGTGGGGCTGTTCACCACCTCGTCGGTTCCGGCGCCGCGGGCGATCCCCTGGGTAAACGTGGTCTTGCCCGCCCCGAGATCGCCCTGCAGCAGCACCACATCCCCCGGCTGCAGCAACCAGCCGAGCACACGGCCAGCGGAACGCGTCTCCTCTGGTCCGTCGGTGCGAAGCGTGAGCTCCGGCTGCTCGTTGTCGCTGGTCATGCCTGCGGCCACCCCCCTGTGTTCGAGCATAGCAGGAGCCGTCATCCCGAGGACAACTGCCCCTTTGCACCAGCGCCCGCACTCCCGCAGGATGAAAGCCGAGCCTTCATCGGAGCAGGCCCGTGCGCATCGCCCTTCTCACCGACGTTCACGCCAACCTTGCTGCCCTGGAGGCCGTGCTGCGCCATGCCGAAGATCAGCGGGCGCTTGACGAAGTGTGGGTCGCTGGCGACCTGGTGGGATACGGCCCGCAGCCAGGGGAGTGCCTGGCGCTGATGCAGCAGTATCCACTGTTTGCCGTTGCGGGCAACCACGACGCAGCCGCCACCGGTGGCATGAGTACGGACGGCTTCAACCTCGAGGCCGCCTACGCCAACGCCTGGACGGCCGAGCGCCTCACACCGGATGACGCCGCGTTCCTCAAGTCCCTGCCCGATGTGCTGCAGCGGGAGGGCATTACCATGGTACACGGCTCATTGCGGGCGCCGTACGTCGAGTACATTTTCGGTGAGGATGCGGCGCTCGCCCAATTCGAGCGGCAGCCAACCCATTACAGCCTCGTGGGGCACACGCACGTACCGTTGCTGATCGAGGAGGTACCCGGCCGCCGCCGGCCCATCCTGTGGCCACTATCCGATGGGGACGTTATTGAGTTGGGCGAGCGGCGGCTGATCATCAATCCCGGTGGCGCCGGCCAGCCGCGTGACGGCGACCCGCGCACGGCGTACGCCACCTTTGACACCGATGACCGCACCATCGCTTGCTTCCGGCTGCCCTATGACATCGAGAGCACGCAACAGGCAATGACCGCGGCCAAGCTCCCAGAACGGTTGATCCGGCGCCTCACCTTCGGCCGCTGATGGCTGGCGCTACCGGTACGCCGGTGGGCTGCCCGCTAGCCGCGTCGCGGCGCTGTGCTGCCTGCCAGCGTCGGGGAGCCGCGCCGGTGGAAGCGACGCACCACGGGCAAATGTGCGGCGTCCATCCGCTCGTTGCTGCGCAGGAAGCCCAGAAAGATGATGGCAATCCCGGCCATATTCCCGGCATAGAGCAGGCTAGGATAGCCGAACTTCTCCAGGCTGCCGGCGCTACCGGCGATCACCGCGCCGGCGGCAATCAGCACGTTGGAGACGACGCGAAAGCGGGCGGTGCGCCGCCGCCAGAAGCTGAGCGCGCTCCATGCCGCCCCGGCGAACAGGACCAGCGTCCCCAGTGAATTGAGCAACACCGCCGTGGAGCGGATGTCCGGCGGCAGCGTCTGCGTATCGGGGTGGGTGGCGCCGGCGGCCGGGGAGAGGTCAATCAGCGCCGCCTCCACACCATAGATGCGGGCAAAGCCCCAGAACATCAGCTCCAGGGCGATGACGGTTCCGGCGATCTTCGCCCAGCGCGGGCACAATAGATAAATGGAGCCCAACCCCAACAGCGGCACCGCATACAGCGCGCCAAAGCCGTACCACAGCCGGAAGAGCAGCACCGACCAGCCCGTTAGCGCAGCGACAAACTGCGCGGTGAATGCGATGGCAAAGGCGCACAGCGCTATCGACCACACCAGCTGGTAAGCGCGGCGGCGTCCCAGATACTGATCCAGCACCGCCGCGGCAAATAGATAGGTCACCACCGCCGCCAGCAATGATAGCGCCACACTCACAATGATGGCCTCTCGGCGCCTGCGCATCCGGCGGGCTGCCGTTCCATTGTAGCGGCCGGATCGCGTTGGGCGATGATTGTCCCGCACCACTCCTGCCCCGTACGATCCGGCGCACAGGGGAGGAGCGTGCATGGTGCAGGTATTGTTGACGGTGCCGTTCAATGAGGAGTTCGTAGCACGGGTGCAGGCAGCCGAGTCCGCGTGCACGGTGCAGATCGCCCCGCAGGAGCTGCGCCGCTGGCTGCGCTCCGATGGCAGCCAGCCGCTGTCTCCAGAAGCTGCCGGCATACTGGCACAGACGGAGGTGCTGATCGGCTGGCCGAATCTGTCCCAAGCAGCACTCAAACAGGCGAAGCGGCTGCGCTGGATCCAGACCCTGAGCGCCGGCGTTGACCACCTCGACCCTGCCGATTATGCGCACCTCACGCTGACCAACGCCTCCGGCGTGGCGGCCGTCGCCATCGCTGAGTACTGCATCGGTATGGTCCTGCTGTTCGCGAAACGACTTCCCCAGCTGATGCGGCTGCAACAGCAACACACATGGGATCGCACGGTGGAAGGAGTGGAGATCTTCGGCAAGACCTGTGGCATTGCCGGCATGGGCGCCATTGGCGGTGAAACGGCCCGCCGCGCCAAGGCGCTGGGCATGCGTGTCGTCGCCACCCGACGTTCGGCCGTCCACCGCCCTACCGATGCCTTCGCGGATGTGCTGCTCCCTCAGGAACAGCTCGACACGCTGCTGGAGCAGAGTGATTATGTCGTGCTTACCGCACCGCACACACCGGAGACGCATCATATGATCGGCGCCGCGCAACTGGCACGGATGAAGCGCAGTGCGGTGCTGATCAACATCGGCCGTGGCGCGCTGGTCGACGAGGTGGCGCTGATCGGCGCCTTACGAGAGGGGGTCATC
The DNA here is from genome assembly GCA_963170165.1 of Chloroflexota bacterium. GTDB lineage: Bacteria > Chloroflexota > Dehalococcoidia > CAUJGQ01 > CAUJGQ01 > CAUJGQ01. Next base: position 19,682 of record CAUJGQ010000047.1, read on the forward strand.
GCCGGCGCCGGGCTGGACGTATTCGAACAGGAGCCCCTGCCCGCAACCTCACCGCTGTGGGACCTGGAGAACGTCGTGATCACCCCGCACAGCTCGTCCGGCAGCGAGGTGTACGAGCTGCGCGCCGCGGAGGTGGTGTGCGACAACCTGCGCCGGTTCGTCCGCGGTGAGCCGCTGCGCAACGTGGTGGACCTGGGCCGCGGCTACTGACCTGACCGGGTGAGGCAGCGACGCACTGGAGCGGTGACAATGGCGCGGGGATGCGGCATGGGGCGGGCACAAGGACGTGCCGGCCGGCCGCGACCGTGGGGAGGGGCGCGCGCCATGGTGAACCGTCTGGCACAGGAGACAAGCCCGTATCTGCTGCAGCACGCCCATAACCCGGTGGACTGGTACCCCTGGGGCGAGGAGGCGCTGACTCGCGCGCGCGCCGAGAACCGGCCAATCCTGCTCAGCGTCGGCTACTCGGCCTGTCACTGGTGCCACGTGATGGAACGTGAGTCGTTCGAGAATCCCGAGATCGCGCGGCTGATGAACGAGCACTTCATCAATATCAAGGTGGACCGCGAAGAACGGCCGGATATCGACGCGGTATACATGAGCGCCGTCCAGGCGCTAACCGGGCGCGGCGGCTGGCCGATGACGGTCTTTCTGACGCCGGATGGGCGGCCGTACTGGGGCGGCACGTACTTCCCGCCGGAGGACCGTCACGGGATGCCGGGCTTCCCCCGTGTGCTGGTGGGTATGGCGCAGGCCTACCGTGAGCAGCCCGAGCAGGTGGCCCAGCAGGCGGCGCAGATTACGGCTCACATCCAGCAATCACGCGATATTCATACCCCCGGCGAACTGACGCCGAGCATCCTGGAGCACGCCGCCCGCGCGCTGGGCCGCGATTTCGACGCTGAGCACGGCGGCTTCGGCGGCGCGCCCAAGTTTCCGGCGGCGATGGCGATGGACTTCCTGCTGCAGCAGTGGCAGCGCTCGGGAGAGGCACGGCTGCTGGCGATGGTGGAGTTTACGTTGGGTAAGATGGCGCGCGGCGGCATCTACGACCAACTGGGCGGCGGCTTCCACCGCTACTCGGTCGATGCCGTGTGGCTGGTGCCCCACTTCGAGAAGATGCTGTACGACAATGCGCTGCTGGCGCGGGTATACCTGCACGCCTGGCAGGCCACCGGCAATGAGGGCTATGCCGCTATCGCCCGGGAGACGCTGGATTACGTGTTGCGCGAGATGACCAGCCCCGATGGCGGCTTCTACTCGACGCAGGACGCGGACAGCGAGGGTGAGGAAGGCAAGTTCTTCGTCTGGACGCCGGAGGAGATCACTTCGGTCATCGGCACCGAGCCAGCGCGGCTGTTCAACGCCTACTACGGCGTTACGGCTGGAGGCAACTTCGAGCACCGCAACATCCTCAATGTGCCACGCGACATGGCGGCCGTGGCCTCCGAGCAGTCGGTCAGCGTGGAGGAGTTGCGCGCATCGCTGGCTGCCTCCCGCACCGCGCTGTTTGCCGCGCGGGAACAGCGCATTCATCCCGGCCGCGACGAGAAGGTGCTGACCGCCTGGAACGGGATGCTCCTGCGCACGCTGGCCGAGGCCGCCGCCGCCTTCGACCGGGAGGATTACCGCGCCGCTGCCGTCCGCAATGCCCGCTTCCTCATGACCACGTTGGTGCGCAACGGCCGCGTGCTGCGCACGTACAAGGACGGTCGCGCCAGGCTTGATGGCTACCTGGAAGACTACGCGCTGCTGATCGATGGGCTGCTGGGCGTGCATGAATTGACCTTCGATGCCGGCTGGATCCATCAGGCACAGGAGCTGGCCGCGCGTATGCTGGACCTGTTTTGGGACAGCGACACCGGGGCCTTCTACGATACGGCGCGCGATGCGGAGCCACTGGTCGTGCGCCCGCGCGACGTGCTGGACAACGCCACCCCGGCCGGCAACTCCGTAGCGGTGGCGGTGCTGCTGCGGCTGGCGCTGATCACGGGTGATGAGCGCTACGAGCAGCAGGCGACGGCGGTGCTGTCGTCTCTGCGTGAGGCAATGTCCCGCTACCCCTCGGCCTTTGGCGAGCTACTCCAAGCCCTGGGCTTTGCCCTCGGCCGGCCGCTGGAGCTGGCGATCGTGGGTACGCCAGAGGCGGTGGACAGCCGCGCCTTGCTGGCCGAACTATACCGCCGGTACGTGCCGCACCGTGTGGTGCTCGGCCGCACGCCGCAGGATGAAACGCTGGCCGCGCTGTCACCGTTGATGGAGCAACGCACGGCGATCGGCGGACGGGCGACCGCCTATCTCTGCCAGCGCTATGTCTGCCAGACGCCCGCCACCGCCCCAGAGTCGCTTGCTGCCCAATTGGACGCGTCGCGTTGACAGGCGGCGCCCGCACGTACCAACGTAGTGACGGTATAAGTGATGTCCGACTGACTGCAGCTTGACTGGCGGCCGCGCCCTGGCAGGTTGCTTGCCGGCCGGGAGCGGCGGGCCCGAGGAGGCAGCGTGTCGCACGAAGTGACATCGCAGCGGCCGCTTCGGCGAAGCGTACTGCGCCGGCTCGCCCGGCTCGTTCCCGCGGCGGGCCGCCCACCGGCGGGCCACGTATTCATCGCCGGCGCGGCGCTCATGCTGCGGGCATTGTTGATGGTCATCCCCCTGGTGGTACTGTGGGGCCGCGATGCAAACGGCGCCAGCTGGTGGTTCACCTTTGCGGTGCTGTGCCTGATGCTGGTCGTGCCGGCATGGCTGTACGGGCGTCCCGGGAGCGGCGCCCGACCTGCGCTGACATCTGGCCTGATCTGCGCGGGCGTTATCGGTGTGGCTTTGACGCTGGCGGCGGCGCTGACGGACAGTCCGGCGCTCGTCGGCCTGCTGTTCGCTGCTCTGGCGATGGTGCTTGCCTGTCTCTATCCCGTCCTCCATACCGGTCGCGTCACCGCGGCCGTCACCGCCGCCATGTACGGCGTGCTGTTCGGCGCCACCGTATTGGCGCAGCTTCAGCTTTCGCCCGCCCACCACTTGTCCCGGGAACGTATGATCGCAGCCGTGTGGCCCCTGGGACTGGTCGCCGGCGGCGTGTGGTACGTCTCCCGCGTCATGCGTCGCGAAGCAGCGGCACAGCAGCAATTCACCGGTCTGGCGCTGACTGACACCGTCACCGGCCTGCCCGTACGCTCTGCCTTCTTCGCTGAGGCTGAGCGCCGTGTTTCCCAGGCGGCCCATGGCGGCCCGGCCTGCACGCTACTGCTCGCCGATCTGGATGGATTGAAGGACATCAATGACTCTTTCGGCCATGCTACCGGCGACGCCGCCCTCCGCCGGCTAGGAGAAGCACTGCGACGGCGGGCGGGTCCGCACGACATCGTCGCCCGGTTAGGCGGCGATGAGTTCGCAGTGCTGGGGATGCACGACGTCGCGGGTGTCCAAGGGGTCATTGACCGGTTTGCCCCGGTGCTCGACGCCACGCCGTATCACGACCCCGCAACCAACCACACCATCCGCCTGTCCGCATCCTGGGGGATCGCCACGACCCAGCCGGGCACCCTCGGGCTGCTGCACCTGTTTGCGCAGGCGGATGAGCAACTGCTCCGCCACAAGTCCAGCGCCCGGCAGCCGGCGCCGCCCGAGGAGACCGCCGAGCCGCCGTTTGTGCCCCGTGGGCGGCGGGCGCTGGCTGAGGCGCTGGCATCGCTGATCGTGCTGGCGCGTGACGTCACCGCCGTGACCGATGGCGCGGAGTTCGTTCGCCAGGCCGCAACCGGCGCGGCTGCGTTGCTCGGTGCCCGCAGCGCGACGATCACCGTTGTGCGGGGTGGCGAACGGTGGGGATACCGCGCCCGCCGGTCGCCCGCAGGCTGGATCTACGAAGCGGCGATCTTCCCCGGCCGCCACTCAATCGTTCAGCACGTCCTGGACACCGGCACGCCGTATGTCACCAACGACGTCACTCAGGACCCATTCGCCGACCACGATGCGGCCCAGCGGATCGGTATCCATGCCTGCCTGTGCGTGCCGGTGCATGGCGCCGACAGTCGCGTCATGGGAACCCTGTTCCTGGCCGACAAGCACGGTCGCGCCCCGTACACCGACCACGATGTGCACGTGGCGCAGGCGCTGGCGGACCTGGCCGGAGCGGCGCTACAAAAGACCGAGGCACTCGCCGGCGCACAGGCGCAGACCGACACCGCCGAACGCGTCCTGACCGTGATGGCTCGGGTGCAGGCACATATGCCGCGCGATGAGATGCTGGCGCTGCTGCTGGTCGAAGTGGCCGCGCTCACGGGCGCCGGGTCGGGCCTGGTGGCGCTAGTGGAGGCAGATGGAGCGCTGCGCATCCGCACCAGGTATCATGCACCACTGGGAGGAGACAGCGTGGACGCGGCTCACGTCAGTATGGCGCTCATCAATGCAGTCGCGGCCGGCGGCGCACCGATGGTGACCAGTGCCGCCAGCGGGCAACCCGCCGCGCTCGTCGTCCCGGTGCTTGGTGCGGCGGGCCGCGTGCTGGGTGTGATTGGCGTAGCCCACCAGGCGCCGGAAGGCATCTTCACCACGGATCAACAAGCTCTGCTGGAAGCGGTGGCCGCCCAGGTGTCGCGGGTGCTGGAGGCGCGTAGCACGGGCGCGGCGTACCCGCTGGCCTAACCGGCCGGCGCCTGCCGGCGTGCCCGCGTCCGGGCCGGTTTGGTGGCGCCTGCCGTCGCCCGGCCGTTTCCCTGCTTCAAGTCAGCGCGAATACGGTCACGCGGCGGGACGGGTTTGGCCTGCAACGCCGTGTTCAGCACATCATCGACATGACCGGCGAACACGAACGTGATCTCGTCGCGCAGATCCTCGGGCACATCCGCCAGGTCGCGCTCGTTATCCTTCGGCAGGACGATGGTGCGAATGCCGGCCCGGTGCGCGGCGAGGACCTTTTCCTTGATACCGCCCACCGGCAGTACCTTGCCGCGCAGGCTGATTTCTCCGGTCATGGAGACGTCCTGGCGGACCGGCCGTCGTGTCACCGCCGAAACCAACGCCGTGGCCATCGTGACGCCCGCTGATGGACCATCCTTCGGGATTGCGCCGGCCGGTACATGCACATGGAGGTCGTGTGTCTCAAAGAACTTGGGTGTGACGCCGAAGTCCTCGGCCCGCCGCCGCGTGTACGTAAGGGCAGCGCGGGCTGACTCCTGCATTACGTCGCCCAGCTTACCGGTGAGGCTGAACTGCCCCTTCCCCGGCACCACCGCCGCCTCGATGAAGAGGATGTCGCCGCCCACGGAGGTGGCCGCCATGCCGGTGACGACACCGACCTCGGCCTGCTCGGCCGCGACCTCCTCGGGAATCGGCTGGCTGCCCAGCAGATCGGGCAGTTCGTCGGGGGTGATGATGAAGGTCTCGCCCTCGTCCGGCAGGGGCAGCCCGCGCTCACCGGTCGCTGCCGCCAGCACAGCCTCCTCGGGAGAGACGACGGCCGTGGGCGGCACGGTTGCCTCCGGCTCTCCTCCAGCGGCGTGGCTCTGGGCCACGCGGCGAGCGACGCGGCGGCAGACGGCGCCGATGGCGCGTTCCAGGTTGCGGACTCCGGCCTCGCGCGTGTAGCCACGGATCAGCGCGTGAATCGTCTCCTCGGGCAATACCACCTGGCCGGGTTGCAGGCCGTTTTCCCGCGTCTGCCGCGGCAGCAGGTAGCGGCGGGCGATCTCCAGCTTCTCGCGCTCGGTATAGCCGGGGATCTCGATGATCTCCATGCGGTCGCGCAGCGGGCCGGGGATAGGATCCAGCTGGTTGGCGGTGGTGATGAACAGCACGTTGGAGAGGTCAAAGGGGACATCGAGATAGTGGTCCTGGAACGTGGAGTTCTGTGCCGGGTCCAGCACCTCCAGTAGCGCCGAAGCCGGGTCACCCCGGTAGTCCGAGCCAAGCTTGTCCACTTCATCCAGCATGATCAACGGATTGTTGACGCCGGCCCGGCGGATCTCCTGAATCAGCCGCCCCGGCATAGCGCCGACGTACGTCCGCCGGTGTCCGCGGATCTCCGCCTCATCGCGCATCCCGCCCAGCGCCATCCGGATGAAGTTCCGGCCGGTGGCGCGGGCGATGCTCTGCCCGAGTGAGGTCTTGCCCACACCGGGCGGCCCGGCGAAGCACAGGATCGGCCCGCGCGAGTCCTGACGTAGTTTGCGCACGGCCAGGTAGTCCAGAATGCGCTGCTTGACCTTGTCGAGGCCGTAATGGTCCTCATCCAGGATGCGCTGCGCCTCGGTGATATCGATGTGAACATCGGTATGCTTGTCCCAGGGCAGGTCGGCCAGCCACTCCAGATAGGTGCGCGCCACCTGGTATTCCGAGGAGTTCGACGGAATCTGGCCTAGCCGCTTCAGTTCGCGGCCGGCTTCGCGCTGGGCCTCTGGCGGCAGGTTGGCGGCATCGAGCTTGGCCTTGAGTTCAGCCAGCTCTGGCTGCTCATCCTCGCCCAGTTCCTTCTGGATCGCCGCCAGTTGCTCTCGCAGGATGAATTCGCGCTGACGCTTATCCAGGTCGCCCTGCACGCGGGTGCGGATCTTCTGGCCGACTTCGGCCACCTCCACCTCGCGCGCCAGGTAGCCGTTAACCAACCGCAGCCGCTCGGTCACGTCATTGGCGGCCAGCACCGCCAGCCGCTCCTCGGGCTTGAAGCCGAGGTTGGCAGCGATGAAGTCGGCCAGGTTGCCGGGGTTCTGGATGCCGGTGACGGCCATCGCTAGCTCGTTCGGCACCGACTCCGTCAACGCGACCACTCGTTGGAAGGTGGCCAGCACGCTGCGGGTGAGCGCCTCCAGCTCCGCGCTCGGGTGGATGATGTCCGGCAGTCGCTCCAGCCGCACGCGCCAGTACGGCTCCTGCTGAAGCACCTCGACCAGCCGCACCCGCGCCACTCCCTGCAGAATCGCCTGCACGCCACCCTGCGGTCCGCGCGCCATGCGCATGATGGTGGCGGCCGTGCCGACCGGGGTCAGGCCGCCGGTGTACTCGCCTTCTTCCGTCTCCTGTTGGGCAAAGATCGCCACCAGCCGTTGCGGTTGCGCCGTCGCCTCGTCCACCGCCTTGACGTCCACCTCCTCGCCGGAGACGAACGGCACGACGATGGCCGGATACAGCACGTTGGGGCCAGTGGCCAGCACGGGCAGCGTATCCGGAATCACCGGTCCGTCCTCACCTGGCCGGGTCGCATGCCCTTCGACATCGGCCGGCAGGGCAGCGGCGCCCTCGGCCTGGTCGTGCGGTTCGGCACTGTCAACAGAGCCGGCGGTGTCACCGGCATCCGGAGTGGTGTCCTGGCGCTGATCGTCCATGCTCGCAACCCTCAACTGGCCGGGCAACCGGCCGGGAGCTTCTGCATGCGCGCGGGCCCGGCGCGCTACTGGCCGCGGACGGTGAGCTTGATCCGCTGCGCGGGCGCCGCCTGGCGCTTGGGCATGGTGATCTCCAGCATGCCATCCTCGTAGCGGATCGCGGTCTGCTCGGCGTCGACCAGGGCGGGCAGCGGCACACGACACTCAAATGGCCCGCGTGCGATCTCCATCTGGCTATACTGGCGGGCCGTGTGCTGGTCAAACGGGTGCGGGTCCTGCTTCTCACCGCGCACCAGCAGCCGGCCATCGGCGATGCTCATCTCGATGTCTCGGCCGCGCATCCCGGCAATCTCGATCACAACCACGACGGCGGTATCGGTCTGGTACACATCGGTCGGTGGCTCAATCACCGGGGCCCGGAAGCGTGGATGTCCCGGCGGCCCGCCCGTGAGCCGCTCGAACATCCGGTCCATGTGCTCCTGTAAATGCTCAAACTCAGCGAACGCCATGACCGGCCTCCGGTTTGGGGGCGATACGGTGCTGACGCGGCCCGGCGCGTCCTCAGCGCTCGCCTCCCAAGTACTTTGTCATCCCTTCGTGAGCACGCACATAGCCCAAGTGTTCATGGAAGCCATGCGCCGCCGCCCTTTGGCGGCCGGCCGGGCGGGCGGTGGCGCGATGGCGGCAAGCGCGCTGCGGCTCCCAGGCTGCGGCGTTGGCGCCATTGTATACATCTGTGTGCTCCACAACGCATCCTGTAGCCACACACCGGCCACACGGAGGGAACCACGCATGAGCACCGGCAGCGCGCAATCTTACGTCCCAGGGCAGCAGTGGGCACAGCGGCCCGCGCATGCCGTGGGAATGGACGCCGGCGCACTGGCTGCCGCCGCTGCCTACACCGAGACACACGAGACCCCCTGGCCGCGCGATGTCGAGCAAGGGCTTCGCGCCACGCTGCTGGCCAATGAGGGGGAGCACGGCGCCATCATCGGGCCTATGCGTCCGCGCGGCGGCGTGAACGGCCTCATCCTCCGCCACGGCTACATTGTCCACGAGTGGGGCGACACCGCGCGGGCTGACATGACCTTCAGTGTCAGCAAGAGCTTTGTCGCCACCATGGCAGGGCTGGCGCTGGATCGCGGCCTGCTCACGGACCTCGATGCACCGGTGCGCGCACTGGTGGACGACGGTGGCTTCGACGGTCCGCACAACGGCGCCATTACCTGGCGGCACCTGCTCCAGCAGACGAGCGAGTGGGAGGGGACGCTGTTCGGCAAGCCCGATCAGGTGGACCGCAACCGCACGGTCGGCGGCGATACCCAGGCTGTGGCCAAGGGCAGCGCGCGGGAACTGCGGGTGCCCGGCACGTACTGGGAGTACAACGACGTGCGCGTCAATCGCGCCTCGCTGGCGCTGCTGCGCGTGCTGCGCCGGCCGCTGCCGGAACTACTGCGGGGCGCGATCATGCAGCCGCTCGACGCATCAGACAGTTGGGAGTGGCACGGTTACACCAGCTCGTGGGTAGACATCGATGGTCAGCAGGTCCAGTCGGTCAGCGGTGGCGGTCATTGGGGCGGCGGCATGTTCATCAGCACACGCGACCTAGCGCGTTTCGGCCTGCTGCACCTGCGCCGCGGTAACTGGAACGGCCGGCAACTGCTGTCCGAGCGCTGGATCGATATCGCCACCACGCCCTGCACCGTGAAACCGGAGTACGGCTGTATGTGGTGGCTGAACACCGGCCGGGGCCAGGCGCCGAGCGCGCCGGCGTCCAGCTTCTTTGCGCTGGGGGCGGGCAGCAATGCGCTGTGGATTGACCCCGAGCACGACATCATCGCGGTCGTGCGCTGGCTGGCGCCGGGCGCGCTGGACGGGTTTGTTGCGCGCGTGCTGGCGGGTGTGCGGTCGTAGCTTCTCCGGGCGCGACCGGACAGCTACCATTTCCGCATGCCGATTGCACGCCGGACGCTGGCCCAACTCCGCGACGTTCTCTCCACCTGGGGGCTGGCGGACGCCGCCATCCACGACATCCGCTCAGGACGGGTCAACACCCACTGGCGTGTGGAGACCGGCGCCGAGCGCTATGCACTCCGCCGCTATGCCGGCCACCGCCGCATCGAAAGCATCGCCTTCGAACACGCGCTGCTGTGGCACGTCGAGCAGAAGGGCTGGCCCGTGGCGATGGCGTTGCCGTCCCGCTCCGGCAGTATGGTGGTCGAGCGCGACGGCAACCACTTTAGCCTGTTTCCGTTTCTGGAGGGCAGGCGGGCGCCCTATGACAGCCTCAGGCATGTCCAGCGCAAGGGCGCAGCGCTGGCGGTGCTGCACGCCGACATGGCAGATTGGGACGGCCCAATCCGCCGTGACGGGGTGGGGCGGGTGATGGAACTGGACATCCTCGCCCAGTCGGCAGGAGCGGAGTCGTTCACCGCACTGCTAGACAGGTACGCGGCCGTCGACGCGGCCGGCGCAGCAGCATGGCGGACCGCCCGCGCCGCCAACCTGCGCACGCTGGTGGATCTCGATTTCTACCCACTGCCGCTGGTACCCGTGCACGGTGACTTCCACACCGACAACATGCTGTGGCGCGGCCAGGAACTAACCGGGCTGCTGGACTTTGATTGGGCACACGTCGATGCACGGGTGGCAGATATCGCCCGCAGTATCTGGCTGGACTGTGCGGAAGGCCCGGCGTACGAGGCGCTCAGCCCGCAGGCGGTTGCACGCTTCATCCACGGATACACCACGCTCGCCACCCTCACTGCCGCCGAACAGGCACTGATCCTGCCCTTGGTGGAGGCTGGCCTGTACTGGCACGCCGCCTACCGGCTGGCCGAATGGACGGCCGGTAGGGAAGAGGCGCTGCGTGGGGTACAGCGCACCCTCACCCGCCGCCTGCCGCTGCTACGCGCGCACTGGGCCGGTTTGGAGGCGGCCGTGCGCGCCGGGGTGCGGTGAGCCGGGTTGTCCCAGCTCACCGGCGCCATGGGTCTTATTCGCTCACCGCTACGCCCGCCGGCTCCTCGGCGCCGTCGCGGCGGCGGGCCAGCACCGAAGCGCTGATTGCCACGCCCAGCACCACGACGATCACCGCCAGCGACACCAGCGCCGGGATCTTGTAGACGTCCACCAGCAGCATTTTGGCGCCCACGAACACCAGCACGCCGGCCAGCGCGGGCTTGAGGTACTTCAGCCCGGCCAGGTAGCCGCTCAGCACGAAGTACAGCGCGCGCAGGCCAAGGATAGCGAAGATGTTAGAGGTGAAGACGATGAACGGGTCCTCGGTGACGGCGAAGATGGCGGGGATCGAGTCCACCGCAAAGACCAGGTCAGTGCTTTCAATCAGCAGCAGCACCAGGAACAGCGGCGTCATCGTCAGCCTGCCGAGGTGACGGACGAAGAACTTCTGCCCGTGATAGTGGTGCGTGGCCGGGAAGAAGCGCCGCGCCAGGCGTACCAGCCGGTTATGCTCCAGATCCGGTGCTTCTTCGGTGTCCTTGAGGAACTTGATGCCGGTGAAGATCAGGAACGCACCGAAGATGTAGATGATCCAGTGGAATGAGCCGAGCAGCGCCGCCCCCACGGCGATCAACACGGCTCGCATCACCAGTGCGCCGAGGATGCCCCAGAACAGCACCCGGTGCTGATACTGCACCGGTACTTGGAAGGTTGCGAAGATGAGCAAGAACACAAAGACGTTGTCGACGCTCAGCGACTTCTCAATCAGGTAGCCCGTCGTCCACTCCAGCCCGCGCTGCGAGCCCGAGAACACGTACACGCCGATGTTGAACAACACCGCCAGGCCGATCCAGACCGCACTCCAGATCAGCGCCTCGCGGCGGCTGACGGCGTGGGCGTGCCGGTGGAAGACGCCCAGATCCAGCGCCAGCATCCCGGCGACAAACGCCAGAAACAGCGTCCAGGGCAGAACAGAGGACAGGTCAAACGCAGGCAACGGAACACACCTCCCGCGGAGACACGGCAAGACCCCGGCCGTACCCGCATGTGGATACTGCCAGGGTCTCACCACACGGAAGCTGCTCCGTGCCCGCCGCCGCCCCGAGCTATCGGGGGTGATGACGAAGGCGGGCCGCCCACGATGGGCGCAGGTTACTCCCCCTGATGCACCATTCCAGAATACCGGATCAGGGGTGCGCGGCGCATTACCCTGTCGCGCTATTCCTCTGCCTGCACCCCGTTCGTACCGGGCACGTGGCCGGCCGGGTTATGCCCCGCTCGCGCCCCGCTTCCCCGCCCGGGCGCCGCACCGTTGACGGTACGGCCGCGTTTGGGCCCGGCATCCTCGTCAGCGCCCGCTACACCTTCGATCACGGAGATGGAGACGATTCGGTCGCCCGGCGCCGGCTTCATGACCGACACACCCTCCGCGGCACGGCCGGTCTGGCGAATGCTGTCCAGCGTGGTGCGCAGGACGATGCCATCTTGAGATATCAGCATCAACTCGCCGGTGCCATCCACAATGCGAGCGGCGGCCACCGGTCCGGTCTTGTCGGTCACCTTGAAACCGATCACACCACTTCCGCCGCGGCCTGACTGGCGGTAATCCGCGACCCGCGTGCGCTTGCCGTAGCCGTTGGCGCTCAGCGTCAGCAACTCGACTTTCGCCTTCGGGTCCGCGACTTCCATTGAGACGACCGCATCTCCGGCATCCAGACGCATGCCGCGTACGCCGCCACTGGCGCGTGAGGCCATGCGCAGGTCCGCCACTTTGAAGCGGATGGTCTGGCCCTGCGCCGTGGTCATAAGCACGTCGTCAACGGACTTCGCCATGCGCGCGGAGATCAGCTCGTCACCGCTCTCCAGATTCATCGCGATCAGGCCTTGCCGCCGTACCTGCTCGAACTCAGCGAGGCGGGTACGCTTGATCTCGCCCAGCTTGGTGCCCAACACCAGGCAATCTCCCTCGAAGTTCGAGGTCGCGATGATCGCCGTCACCAACTCACCTTGCTCAATATCCACGACGTTAATCAGCGGGATGCCCTTTGCGGTGCGGCCGGCGTCTGGCACCTCGTGGACACGGAGCGGAAAGACGCGGCCACGATCGGTGAAGAACAGCACGTGCGCGTGCGTACAGGCGACGACCAGCCGGCGGACGGCGTCTTCCTCGCGGGTCTGCATGCCGATGATGCCCTTGCCGCCGCGGCGCTGGCGCTTGTAGGTGTCAAGTGGCACCCGCTTGATGTAGCCGCGATTGGAAAGGGTGACGACGACATCCTGATGGGGAATCAAGTCCTCGTCGGAGAAGTCCTCCAACTCCTGGTCAACAATCTGGGTGCGGCGCTCGTTGCCGTGCTTCTTCTTGAGCTCGTTGGACTCGCTCTTGATCACGCCGTCAATCTTGGCGGGATTGGCAAGCAGATCTTCCAGATAGGCGATACGCTTGCGCAGCTCGTCATACTCGTCCTGAAGTTGCTTGCGCTCCAGCGCGGCCAGCCGCCGCAGCTGCATATCGAGGATCGCCTGCGCCTGCCGGTCGCTGAAACCGTAGGCGGGCTCCATGAGCTGCACTTTCGCTTCGGCAGCGGAGGGAGCGCCACGGATCAGGGCGATGATCCGGTCAAGCATGTCGATGGCGCGCAGCAGCCCTTCGAGGATGTGGGCGCGCTCCCGCGCCTTCGCCAGGTCAAACTCCGTGCGGCGACGGATCACCTCGCGACGGAACGTGATGAAGTGCTTGAGCGCCGCTGGCAGGTTGACGGTCTGCGGCCGGCCATCGACCAGACAGAGCATGTGGACGCCGAAGCTGCTCTGCATGGAGGTGTGCTTGTACAGGGAGTTGAGCACGGTCTTGGGGCTGGCCCCGCGCGACAGCTCAATCACCATCCGCATCCCAGTGCGGTCCGACTCGTCGCGCAGGTCGGAGATGCCGTCGATGCGCTTGTCTTTGACCAACTCGGCGATCTTCTTGAGCAACTCCGCCTTGTTCACCTGAAACGGCAACTCAGTGACCACAATCTGCTGGCGGCCGCCGCGAGGCATGTCTTCGATCAGCGAGCGGGCGCGGATGACTACCTTGCCCCGGCCAGTGCCGTAGGCCTGGGTAATTCCGGCGCGGCCGATGATGACACCAGCGGTAGGGAAGTCCGGCCCGCGCACGATTTTGAGCAGATCATCAGTGGCGGTGTCGGGTTTGTCGATCAAGCGCACGATGGCGTCACAGATTTCGCCCAGGTTGTGCGGGGGGATGTTGGTGGCCATACCCACGGCGATACCGGAGGAGCCGTTCACCAGCATGTTCGGCAGCCGCGCGGGCAGCACCACCGGCTGCTGTTCGGAGCCATCATAGTTGTCCACCATGTCGACGGTGTTCTTCTCGATGTCGACGAGCATCTCATCGGCAATCGCCGCCAGCCGCGCTTCGGTGTAACGCTGCGCTGCCGGCGGGTCACCGTCGACCGAGCCGAAGTTGCCCTGGCCATCAACCAGCGGGTAGCGCATCGACCACTCCTGGGCCATACGCACCAGGGTGTCGTAGATCGGGCCGTCACCGTGGGGGTGGTACTTACCCATCACCTCGCCAGTGATCTTGGCGCTCTTGCGGTAGGCGGTGGTGGAGCGCAGACCCAGTTCATACATCGAGTAGAGGATGCGGCGTTGTACGGGCTTGAGGCCGTCCCGTACATCGGGGATAGCGCGCGACATGATCACGCTCATGGCGTAATCGAGGTACGAGGCGCGCATCTCCTCTTCGATCTTGATCGGCTGAATCCGCCCACCGGGGGTCTGCGTGGTCATGGGTGTCCTCGTCTCAGGTCATGCATGGGTGGCCCGCACGGCGCCGGGGCAGCGCCACGAGTGTGCGGCGGGGCGGCACGAACCAGCGTCTTAGCCGCGGGCGGGTGTCGCCTGGCGAGAGCGAGCGGCAGCATCGAGGAAGTCGCGGAACAGCGGACGGAACGGCTCTTCCACCTCATCGCGCTCCGGATGCCACTGCACGCCGACGACCCAGCGGTGGGCCGGGCTCTCCATCCCCTCCACCAGCCCGTCCGGCGACATGGCGGAGATGACCAGCCCGTCGCCCAGCGCCTCAGGCAGCACCGCTTGGTGGTGGCGGGAGTTGGTGCGGATAGTGCCGGCGCCGATCAGCGCACTCAGCCGCGTCCCAGCGCGCACCTCGATATCGTGCCAGCGCGAGTCGCCGGCGCCACCCTCGAGCGCGCGGTGACCATCGCCATCGATGTGCTGCAACAGCGGGCCGCCCAGTGCAACGTTCAGCGCCTGGTGTCCGCGACAGATGCAGAACACCGGCAGGTCCCGTGCCATTGCCGCCTGAATCAGCCCGATCTCCAGGCCGTCGCGGGCATCGCTAATACCGGCAGTCTCGGGATGCGGCTCCTGATCGTAGCGGCTGGGATTGATATCCGGCCCGCCGGAGATAATCACACCGTCAAGGTCCATCAAGAGCTGCTCGGCAGCCGCCGTCATCGCTGGATGGAGGTCCACCGGCTCGCCACCTGCCTCGCGCACCCGGTCATGGTACTTCTGATAGCTGAACGGGATGGTCTCAACAGGGAGGGAAGGAGCAAGGCTGCGGGTGATGCCGATGCGCGGAGCCGCCATCCAAAACCTCCTCATGTGCCGCTTCAGTATACCACAACGGCCGTTGTGTATGAAAGCGAGATGTCTAATCTTAGTCTGTTATGACGAGTGCTGGTTGCCGGCTACAGACACAGCAATGGCTGCCCGAGCACTCTGCCCGCGCAGCCACCGTGTCCCCGGAGCGAGGGGGGCTTACTCTTCGAAGTCGTCGTCGCCGCTGTCAGCCTCTGCGGTACGCTCGTATTCGGAGAAGCGCACCTCAGGGCCGGACTCGGTTTCGGTGTCGCCCTCCCACTCGCCGTCGCCGTCGCCTTCGGTGTCGTCTAGCTCGTCCTCTTCCAGGAGGCTGCGCAGCATGCTGTCCTTGGTGTAGGCGCGGACGCCCTGCTCAGTGGCAGGGAAGGACAGCCGGCCAACATTCTCGGGTGATTGGCGGGTCTCCTTGATGATGACGCGCGCCTTGTCGCCGCCCGGCGAGACGGCCGCGATGGCGGCAGCGTACTCGTTGCCGCTCTCCATCAGGCGGGTCAGCCGCAGCGCCAGCCGGGTTTCCAGCATGCCCAAATACTCACCGGCCAGAGATGCCACGGTGAGGGCGTTACCCTGCCGGCGCAGCTCCACCGAATCACCGGCCTGCATATGCTGAAGCACGGCGCCGTCCGGCTGGACCAGATTGGCCACGCCGGTCTTGCCGGTTTCCTCGATGAACAGGTCCGGATCAACCTTCTGACGGCCTTCAATCGGGCCCGGCGCCGCCTCGCCCAACGCCTCCAGCCGCTGGAGGTTCTTCTTGGCGATAGCGTTGTTGCCGTCCCAGCGCAGCGTCTTACCATAGACCGAGCGGGCGTCGCCATAGCGGCCCAACTCGGTGAAGGCCTTGCCCAGGCGGTTGTGCGCGTCGAGATAATGGCGGAACTGCTCGGGCCGGTTCTTGCGGATCAGGTCGATTCCGTTGTCCTCGGCGGGGTACATCTGGATGATCTGGAGATTCTCGCGGGCAGCGTCATCCCACTGGCTTTGCGCGGCCAGCTTGATGGCGCGCTCGGCCCGCTGGCGCAGCACCGCGCTTGGGCTCTGATTGGTCTGGCTGGTCATGTGCGTGTCCTCGTATAGATGAGGCAACGCCGGCCGGCCCGGGGAGTCGGGGGGCCGCCGGCGTACGTGCGTTCCTTTGGCTCAACGCGGGGATTGTAGCCCGCAGCCATCAGCGTAGCAAGAACCGGACTGCCAGCGCTGCGCCTGCTCGCGCCAGCGCAGAGGGATGCCTATACTCGAAGGGTGGACCCGCTGGAACAGGATGTCCGCCGGATTCTCCTGAGCCTCGGGCCGCTGCCACCGTCCCGGCCCCGGCCAGCGCTGGTGATTCTGTGCGGCGTCCCCGGCAGCGGCAAGAGCACCGTCGCCCACGCGCTCGCCGGCCGCGCGGCCGTAGCGCTGGTACAAAGCGATCAGGTGCGTAAGCTGCTGGTGGCGGTGCCGCAGTATACAACCGAAGAGAGCGCGCGGGTGTTCGGCGCGCTGCACGTGGCCGTGGAACGGCTGCTGCGGGCAGGTATCTCCGCCATCGTGGACGCCACCAACCTCCAAGAACAGCATCGGGCGCCGTTGCGCGTGATCGCCGCGCGATGTGGCGCACGCTGGCGGGTGGTCGTGGTGACGGCCTCCGAGCGGTCCATCCGGCAGCGGCTGCGGGCGCGGAGCGCGGGTCAGCGGGAGGCGTTCGACGTGTCGGACGCAGGAGAAGCGGTCTATGAGTTGCTGCGCGCGCGGGTCGAGCCGGTGCGCGGCCCGCACATGGTGATTGATACGGAGCAGGATATGTCGCCCGCGATTGCGGCGCTAGCCGGCTGGCTGGAGGATGGCATCTCGCCCGCGCACTCCCCCCAGCGCCCGGCCGAAACCCAACGCGGGCCAGCCGCCCCGGACGGCCGGGGTGAGGGGGATCAACGATGAGTCAGCGACGGCAAGAGTCGCGCCGGGCCGAGCAGGACCGCCGCCGCGAGGAGCGCCGCAAGCAGCGCGTGGACCAGCGCCGCCAGCGCGCCACCTCCGGGCCAAGCACCGCCAGCGGCACACCCCTGGTCAACACGACCCAGACCGCCGCGCAGCGCGTGGCCAAGATGAGCAAGTCCGCGCCCGCCAGACCGCCACGCCGCATCAAGCCGCTGTGGATCGCCGGCGGCGTGGGTGGGGGCCTGGTGCTGGCCGCCGTCGCGCTGTGGTTCTTCACGGTCAAGGCATCGCCGCTGCCGGGCGAGAAGTTCGAATCCAACGGCAACGAGCACGTTCAGCAAGGCGGCGCGCACGGCTCCTACTTCTCCAACCCGCCCACATCCGGCTGGCATCTGGAGGAGATCCCCCGCCCCGGCATCTACGACCAGCCGCGCAGCCCGGAATCGCTGGGCCATCACATGGAGCACGGCGGTATCTGGGTGCTGTACCGGCCCGACACCGACCAGGCGACGATCAAGCAGTTGCAGGAACTCGTGCAGCAGCGACTGGACGACAAGAAGCCGGTATCGCTCGCCCCGTACCCGGCGCCCGGGTACGCCGTGCCCGAAAAGCCGATTAATGTCATCGCCTGGCAGTACCTCCTGGCGATGGACAGTGTCGATGCAGGCAAGATCAATGACTTCATCGACCGCCACGCCTGCCGCTACATCCCGGAGGCCAGCGGCTACGGCTGCCCGGCCACCGTACGCGGCAGCACTGGTCCGGCCAAGGACGCCGGCGGCGAGGGCTTCAACCCGGCCGCGGCGGGCGCGACGCCGGCCCCCGGTGCCTCGGCAGTCCCGGGCGGCGCCTCTGGTCCCACTCCCGCCCCGGGCGCGGTGATGACCCGCACGGCCACGCCGTCGCCGGCCGCCACGCCGGCTCGGTAGCCGGCGCCAGCTGGGCAGATCTTGCGGGCCCCCTCGCCCTACTGGCAGGGGGCCTCGCCGCCAGCCGGCGCTTCGCCCCATGCCACAACCTGGGATACCATGACCACCACTGCCGCCCGGACCCGGGCGTGAAGCCTTTACCCAGGAGCAACCAACCATGGTCACGATCCGCGTTGCCCAGGCCGCCATCACCGCGTTCCAGAGCAAGGCCATCGTCGTCAACCACTTCGAGGGCGTCAGTGTGCCGGGTGGTGGTACGGGCGCGGTTGATGAGGCACTGGGCGGGCAGATCAGCCGCCTGATCGCCGAGGGGGAGATCACCGGCAAGCGCGGCGAGATCACCCGCTTGCAAGCAGATGGCAAGCTAACCGCTGCCCGCGTGATCGTCCTCGGCCTGGGCAAGCGCGAGAAGTTCGATCTCGACACCGTGCGCGACCTGACGGCAGACTTGTGCCGCTACCTGCGTCGCACGAACATCGATGAGGCGGCCAGCATCGTCCACGGCGCCGGCAGCGGCGGGCTCGATCCGGCCGCCTGCGCTCAGGCCATGGCCGAAGGCGCCGTACTCGGCCTGTACACCTTCACCCGCCACAAGAGCAAGGTGGAGGACAACAAGCAGTTGAACGCGCTGACCCTCGTCGAGAGCGACGCAACCAAGCTGGCGGCGCTGGAGGTGGGGGTGACGCGCGGCGTGATCACCGCCGAGGCGGCCAACTTCGCACGCGACCTGGAGAACGAGCCCTCCAACTTCATGACCCCTACCGACCTGGCCGCTGCCGCCCGTCAGGCCGCCGACGAGGCCGGCCTGGAGTGTGTGATCCTCGACCGCGAGGAGATGATCGAGCTGGGTATGGGCGGCTTGCTCGGTGTAGCGCAGGGCAGCCACCAGCCGCCGAAGTTCATTGTCCTCCACTACAAGGGCGATCCCACCACCGACAAGGCTATCGGCTTCGTCGGCAAGGGTATCACCTTCGACACCGGCGGCATCTCGATCAAGCCGGCGGCAGGCATGGAAGAGATGAAGGGCGACATGAGCGGTGCCGCCACCGTGATCGCGACACTGCGCGCCCTGGGCAAGCTCGGACCGCGCATCAACGTGACCGGTATCGCCTGCTGCACCGAGAACATGCCCAGCGGCAGCGCCATCAAGCCCGGCGACGTACTGCGCGCCATGAACGGCAAGACCATGGAGGTGGTCAACACCGACGCCGAGGGCCGCTTGGTCCTCTCCGACGGCCTCTCCTATGCCGTCAAGCTCGAGCTGTCGCCGATCGTCGATATCGCCACCCTCACTGGCGCCATCTCCGTTGCACTGGGTAACGTCGCCATGGGCGTGATGAGCAACAACGATGCGCTGGTGGAGGAGCTGCGCGCCGCCGCCACCCAGGCCGGCGAGAAGATGTGGCAGTTGCCGATGTTCGAGGAGTACAAGGAGCAGATCCGCTCCGAGGTGGCAGACATGAAGAACACCGGCGGCCGCCCCGCCGGCTCCATCACCGCCGCCTGGTTCCTGCGCGAGTTCGTCGATGACACCCCCTGGGCACACATCGACATGGCCGGCGTGGACAACTACGAGCGCGAAAAGGGCGTGCTGGTGAAGGGCGCCAGCGGCATCCCCGTCCGCACGCTCGTTGCCTTCGCCCTGGCCAAGGCGGCCGTGCCGGCGGCGGCCAAGTAGTGCAGCAGCCACCGGGCGCCCGGTTCGCCGTAGCCGCCTGCCTTGCTGCCGTGGTGTTGCTGGCAGCGGCCTGTGGCGGCGAGTCGAAGCAGAGCGTCCGCCGGCCCACCGCCACCCCGGCCGAGCCCGCTCTGCCGGCGGCCACGCCCTCCGCCGCCGGCATTGCCGCCACCCCGCAGGCGGCATCAGTAACGCCCAACCCCGCGCAGGCAGCCGAAGCACTGCTGGCACGCGTGACGCTCTTCGCGACGGACCTACCGCCGGGATACGGTACCGGTCAGCCCCGCTTCGAGAGTTCAGAGGCAACCGCATCCCGTGCCCCAGACCGAGACGCCTTTCTGCGCGATGCCACAGCCCGGGGCCGCCTGGGCATGGCCGTCGTGGACTTTCTCTCCATGCCGCTCGACCAGGGTGGCGCGTACTTGTTTGTGGCCCGCATCGCCTTCGCAGCCGAGAGTGGCGCGCGGGCACAGATGACCGCTTTTCAGGATGGTGGTCTGCCCGCCGTGCGCGCCGCGCTTGGTGACACCGGCGTGCCTGCCCTGCCCGGCGAAGCTCGGCTCAGACCAGCGGATGGCGCGGGCGAACAGGCGGTCAGCGCCGAGCTGCCGCCGGCACGAGACGCCGGAATCCCCGCCGGCCGTGGGCTTGCGTTTCGACGTGGCCGGATCGTGATCATCCTGATCGGGCGCAACGTCCCCGATCTCGTTCAACCAGCGCAGATTCTGGATAGCCGCGCCGTCGCGGCACAGTAGCGGGCAGCTTCGCAGATTTGCGCCGCCCGCCCAGCGGCGCTACAACAGGATCAACCGATGGCCAAAGCAGGAGCGCGATGTGACACGTTGGGCAATGCTGGCGGGCGTGACCATCCTGGTACTGGCGCTGGCACTGCCGGCCGGCGTGGTGCGGGCAGAGGCATCCCGAGAGGTGGCCGGCCACCGGCTGACGCTATGGTTTGAGACCACGCCGGTCTACCCCGAAGAACGCAACGCCATGTTTGTCCGCGTGCAGACGGCAGAGGGTGCTCCGGTTGAGGGGCTGGCAGACGGCAACCTGCGCCTGCGCATCGGCATCCCCAACCAGGTCACCGAAACGCTGGCGATGGAGGCACTCCCCGGCCAGCCGGGCGTATACCGCGTCGATATTCTCCTGCCCCGCGCCGCGCCGTACACCATGCAGGTGCTGGCCCGCATCGGTGGCGCCGCTATCGACGAGACGTTCATCACCGGCCGGGAACTGGATAAGGTGATAGTCCGTGACCGTCAGTACCCGCGCGGCGCCGAGTGGGCGGTGATCATCACCTTCGGCGGCTATCTGGTCGGGCTGGCATTCCTGCTCATTCGCTCGGCGATCAAGCGCCGCCGCCGCACCGCATTCGGCCACTAGCGCCCCACTCACCCAGGCCGGTTCACTTCGGAGCATCGGGGTTGCGGAGGTCCCGCCCCGGCCGGTGTGGCACGGCCGCGTCTCCCACGCTGCGTTCGCTTCTGCCGCCCTCACCAAGGCGGCAGTGCAGGCGCCGGTTGGGTGAACGAGCGGCGCGCCGTCGCGTTCCCCCTGCGCGGGAGGGATGGCCGGATGGGGGTGAAGGGGCTGCCGTCGCTCTGGCCGCATCGCGCTCCCGCCAAGGGCCAAGCGCGTAGCGGGCTTGGGCTGCCGTGGCCATCCTGCGATACTGGCGCGGACGGGCGGTACTGCGGCGTCCGCCGATATCACCAAGGGAGGGCCGCCCATGACCGCCACCGGCATTCACTGGGACACCATCCGAGACGAAGCCGTCACCTACCTGGGCGACCTGCTACGCATCGACACCACCAATCCACCCGGCAACGAGCGCGCCGCCGCCGAGTACCTGGCAGAGGTGCTGCGCCGCGAGGGCATCGAGCCGCAGTTGTTCGAGCCGGAGCCGGAGCGCGTCTCGCTGGTGGCGCGGCTGGCGGGCACGGGCGAACGCGGTCCGCTGCTGTTGCAGGGGCATACCGACGTCGTCCCCGCCAATCCGGATGAATGGAGCCGGCCGCCCTTTTCCGGCGAAATCGCTGATGGCTGCGTTTGGGGCCGCGGGGCGCTGGACATGAAGGGCACCGTCGTCATGCAACTGATGGCGCTGCTGCTGGTCAAGCGTTTGGGGCTGCGCCCGCGCGGAGACATCATCTTTGCCGCCGTGGCGGACGAGGAGGCGGGCGGCTTTGTCGGAGCAGGCTGGCTGGTAGACCATCATCCGGATCTGGTACGCGCCGAAGTGGCGCTGGGCGAGGTGGGCGGCTTCACCGTCTTCATTGGTGACCGCCGCTTCTATCCGATCCAGGTGGCGGAGAAGATCGGCAACAGCCTGAACGTCACCGTGCGCGGTGCCTCCGGTCACGGGAGCCAGCCCATCCGTGACGGAGCTATGGCGAAGGCGGGTGAGGTGCTGCGGCGGTTGACCGACAACCGCCTTGGTCACCACGTCCATCCTGCTGCCGAGGCGTTCGTACGCGGCCTGGCGCAGGCGCAGCCGGAGCTGCTGGGGCTGCTGGACGAACGCCGCGCCGCCGCCGTGCTGGCGGAGATGGGCGCCGACGCCCGCCACTTCGAGGCGATGCTACACAACACGGCCAGTCCCACCATCATCAGCGGCGGCAACAAGGGCAACGTCATCCCCGGCAGTGTCGAGATCACCGTCGATGGTCGCATCATCCCCGGTCAGACGCCGGAGTCGTTCTTGGCCGAGGTGCGCGCACTGCTGGGCGAGGAGGCCGAGGTCGTGGCGCGACGGACCATCGCCGGCGATAGCGCCACCGCCGAACAGCAGGCGCAGCGCGCGGTGCAGGCGGCCGGCATCCCGCCCACCACCGAGGCGCCGGTGAACGAGTTCTTTGCCCAGTTCCAGCCGATCATCGACGAGCTGGACCCCGGCGCGCTGGTCGTGCCGTACCTGATGCCGGCCGTCACCGACGCCCGCTGGTTCGCCCGCCTGGGCACGCCCACCTACGGCTTCGGCCCGGTGAAGCTGACGCCGGATCTGCCCTTCTGGACCCTGTTCCACAGCGCCGACGAGCGCATCCCCATCGACGGCCTGCTGTCCGGCACACGCGCCATCTTCCGCGTGCTGGAGCGGTGGTAGATGCCACAGGGTGAGCGGGTAGCCTGCGGTGTCACTGCTATCTGAACGTTGCCGTCTCAGATCACGCCGTCTATCCGCAATCGCTCGATCTGCTCCCACGTGTAGCCGAGGGCGAGCAGCGTCGCTTCGGTGTGCTGGCCCAGTTCGGGGGCAGGGCGCACCGGATCGGGCGGTGTGCCGGAGAGATGGATGGGAATACCGTACGTACGGAGCACGCCCAAGTTGGGATGGTCAACGGTGGTGAGGTAGCCATTTGCGAGCACCTGCGGGTCTTCGGCGATGGCGCGGTAATCGTTGACGGGGCCACAGGGGACATCGCAGGCCACCAGCCGTGCCAGCCACTCGGCGGCGGGGCGCTGGGCAAAGCGCTCCTCCAGCAGCGTCTCTAACTCGGCAGCGTTGCGGTCACGATCCCACGGGCCGGCAAAGCGGGCGTCTGCCTCCAGGTCAGGAAGATCGAGCGCACGGCACAGCCCCGGCCACATCTTCGGATCCACAGCGGCGATCGCTACCCAGCCGTCACTGGCCTGGTAGTGGCTGTACGTGGGGCTGCGCCGCCAACGCGCCCGCCCCTGACGGCCAGAGTACAAGTAGCGGGTGATCTGCCGCCCCTGGAGCGCCAGCATCGAGCCAAGCAGCGAGACTTCGATGTGCTGCCCCTCGCCGTTCTTCTCCCGCGCCAGCAGCGCCGCCGTGATGCCGTAGGCAAACAGCATTGCGCTGACCTGATCGGCCATCCCCGGCAGCCCGGGCTGCGGATCGCGGCCGGATTGCGGCCCGCCTGCCTGCTCCACCATCAGGCCGCTCACCGCCTGGGCGATATGGTCGTAACCCGGCCGGCGGGCGTCGGGGCCGGCCGGTCCGAAAGCGGAGGCGGAGGCATACACCAGCCGCGGCAGGCGGGCATGCACGGCAGGGTAGCCGAAGCCGAGACGATCCATCACGCCGGGGCGAAAGTTCTCGACCAGCACATCGGACTGCGCCAGCAGCGCCCACACGATCTCCTGGGCCTCGGGACGGCGCAGATCAAGAGTGATGGAGCGCTTGCCACGGTTGTAGGACTCGAAGTAGGGGGAGAAGCCGTCCGGCAGCCCCTCCATCCGCCGGCCGATCTCGCCGTCGCCCCGCTCCTCGACCTTGGTGACCTCCGCGCCGAGGTCGGCCAGCAGCGTCGTGGCGAAGGGCCCTTGCTGGTAGCGGGTGAAGTCCAGCACACGGATGCCGTCCAGCGGTCCAGCCATGGTCTTACCGTCCCTGCCACACTGGCTCGCGCCGCTCCTTGAAGGCGGCGGCGCCCTCCAGCACGTCCTCGGTTTCTAGCATGGCGTTGTAGAACTGCCCTTCCAGCCGCATCCCCTCGCGGAAGGTCATATCGAGGCCACCGCGGTAGGCGGCCTCCTTGGTGGCGCGCACCGCCAGCGGGCCGTTCTTGCAGATCCGCTCGGCCCAGTCGAAGGCCGTTGTGAGTAGTTCCGGCTGCGGCACGACCTTGTTGACGAGGCCGATACGCTCGCACTCGCCGGCGCTGATGTGGTCGCCGAGCAGCAGCAACTCCAGCGCCTTGGCGAAGGGCACGTAGCGCGTCAGCCGCTGCGTCTGCCCGCCGCCGCCGAGCAGATTGCGCTTAACAGCCATGCTGCCCAGCCGCGCCGTATCGGCAGCAATACGCAGATCGCAGGCCAGTGCCAGAGCGAAGCCGCCGGCCAGCGCGTAGCCATTGATCGCGCCGATCACCGGCTTCCAGATACCCTCAGGCGTGTAGTGCACCTCGCGCGGTGGCACGACCTCGCCCTGTGCTTTCCTGGCACGATGGTACTCCGGCGAGCCGGGGGCGCCGGCCAGCAGGTCTCGCCCCGAGCAGAAGGCACGGTCGCCAACGCCGGTGATGATCGCCACCCAGATGCCGTTGTCGTCGCGCACCCGCCGCCAGTACTCGGACAGCTGGTCCATCATCTGCGCGTCGAGCGCGTTCATCTTCTCCGGGCGGTTGAGGGTGAGCAGCGCCACCCGTCCGCGCATCTCGAAGTCCACCGGCATGTCTGATCTCTCCTCGCTGACCGCGGCACGCTCAGCCATGCCGCGCTGCCCGTGGTGTAGGATAGGCTGCCAGTGGCACAGGGGGAACAGCGTGGGGGAACGATGCGCATCAGCGGCAGCGTGGCGATGGTGACGGGGGCGTCGCGCGGCATCGGCAAGGAGACGGCAAGAGCGCTGGCAGCGGGCGGCGCCGCGGTGGCGCTGGTAGCGCGCAACCAGGAGCACCTGGAGTCGCTGGTTGCAGAGCTGCGCCCGGGCCGCGCCTGTGCGATCCCCGCTGACCTGACCGATACCCGCCAGTGCCGCATCGCTTTCGAGACCGCCATCAATCGCTTCGGCCGGGTGGATATCCTTGTCAACAACGCGGGGATGGCGGATGGCGGTGACCTGCTGACACAGCCGGTGGAGGATCTGGCGCGGATCGTCGATGTCAACTTCCGCGCACCGGTGGTGCTCACCCGCCTGGCGGCTGAGCGAATGGCTGCGCAGGGCGGCGGCCACATCGTCAACGTCTCTTCGCTGGCAGGGGTGACGGGCATTCCCGGAGCCGCAACGTACGCCGGCACGAAAGCAGCGCTTCGGCTATTCACCAGCTCACTACGCGTGGAACTGAACGAGCAAGGAATCTATCTCACTGATGTCGTGCTCGGCTTTGTCAAGACCGGCATGCTGGAGCAGGTGGAAAACAGCTCGCGCGTCGGTACGCTGTTCAACCGCGCCCGCCGCTTGCGGCTGATGCACGACACACCGGCGCCGGTGGTGGCCCGGGCCATCGTCGATGCCATTGAGGCGCGGCAGACGGTGGTGGTGATCCCCGGCTACGCCCGGCTGCTGTATCTGCCGCTCCAGGGGCTCTCGCGCCGGTTCGTGCAGTGGCTCACGCCAAGCTGACCCACCGCCCGCGCACCTTCCACCACACCGCCACCACGATGGATGGCAGGAACAGTGTCAGCATCACGGCCAGCGGCATATGGTCGGTGGGCCGCATGCCCCAGAACAGCCCGCGGAAGTTGATGGGAATATAGGCCAGCAGTCCGGCACTGGTAGCTGTTGCTGCAAGCAGCGCCGGCAGGCGCCGGGGGAGCAGCGCCGCTGCCGGCAGCAACCAGAGCGCGTACCACGGCCACAGCCACCAGCTCAGCGTACACAGCTCCAGCGCCAGCACCCAGAACGCCGCATGCGCCAATCGTTCCATCCCGCAGCCGGCCGCGCCTGCCAGGCGAACCTGACACCACAGCAGCGCCGCGTACCCCAGTACGAAGGTCGCGGTGAGCAACACGACGACCGGCAACTGCGCCCCTTGCCAGCCAAGCGCGTGCTTCAGCCCCTGGCGCAGCAGCCAGCCGGGGGAGGAGATCATGCCTCCGGAAGCGCCGCGTACCGCATCGAAGGTGGCGAGACCATCCCAGAAGAGCATATACAGTGCCACAACCAGGACGGCTGACAGGGAAATACCGGTCAGCACCGGGCGCAGCGCTGCACGGCCATCCCGGGCCAGCGCCTCTGCCAGCAGCACCGGGCCAAGCAGCACGACGACGTACTTGGTCAGCACCCCCAGCGCCAGTGCCGGGAAGGCGAGCGTCCAGCGCCGGCGCACCGCCAGGTAGAGCGCCAGAGCCGTCCACCACAGCATGAGCAGGTCGTTATGGGCATTGGCCGCTGCTTCGTATAACGCCTGCGGGTTCCATGCCACCAGCACCGCGCCGATCAGGGCCGCCTCGGGCCGGACGCGGCGCAGCGTCAGGTACGTCAGCGCGGCGGTTCCGGCCAGGCAAGTGATCATCAGCAGCTTGTAGCTGATCACCTGCACCGCGAAGCTATCCCCGGCGCTTCGGCCAATCAACCCGGCCGGCAGATTGAACGCAGGACCATAACGAGAAGGCTCGTCACCCCAGGAGGTGATTACCCAGGCGAGCGGGTCATCAGCGTAAGCGTTGGGCGGCACGCGCAGCGGGTTGTCGCCGTAGACGGCGAGAATCCGGCCCTCCATCAGGTAGTGATAGACGTCGTTGGAGGAGGCGGGGAGCGTGAACAGCAGCGTGCCGGCGAACAGCACCGGCAGTGCCAGCAATGCCCGCCGCGCTCCCGGGGTCAGCGGCCCGCGCGCCAGCCACAGCGCCGCCGCGTAGCCGCCGATCCACACGGCGCACACCAGCGCCAGCCGGGCCACCCCAATGGCATTCGCACCCAGCAGCGCAGCCAGCGGCTCGAAGGTGTGGAGAGCGGCACGCTTGGACGGCGAGAACAGCCACAGCGGCGGCAGCAGTGCGAGCAGCACCGCCACCTCCACTGCCGCGCCGGCCAGCAGCACGACGCCCACGCCCCGCGGCCGGATGGCGGCAGGAGGCGCGTCCGCGCTCAAATCACCTTCGCCTCACGCAGCGCCGCGATCTGCTCCCAGTCATACCCCAGGTTCAGCAGGATCTCCTCGGTGTGCTGGCCCAGCTCGGGCGCGGGCATCGTGATCGAGGCCGGTGTCTCCGACAGCCGCACCGGCGAGCCGACCACCCGCAGCGAGCCGAGGTTGGGATGGTCGACGGTAGTGATATAGCCATTCTCGAGTGCTTGCGGGTCGCTGCCCATCTCAATGTAGTCCTGCACGGGCCCGCAGGGGACATCGCCGGCAATCAGCCGCTCCAGCCAGGCAGCGCGCGTATCGCCGGCGAAAGCGGCGGATAGCTCCACCTCCAGCGCGTCGGCGTTAGCGTACCGGGCGAACGGCTCCGCGAAACGCGGGTCGGTGGCGAGATCCGGCCGCAGCACCGCCTGACACAGCCGCGGGAATACGGCCGGGTCGAGCACCCCCACCGCCAGCCATTTGCCGTCCTGGCAGCCGTAAGGCTTGAAGGTGGGGTTGCCGCGCGGGCGTGAACGCTGATGGACGCCGTTGCGCAGCGCCATGGTCACGTTCATCGCCTGGAGGGCGATCTGCGAGCCATACAGCGAGGCGTCCACTTGCTGACCAAAACCAAACCGCTCGCGGGCGATCAGCGCCATCGAGATGCCATAAGCGAAGTACATCGCCCCTACCTGGTCAGCCACGCCGGGCATGACCATGTGCGGCTCCCCTTCCGGCCCGCCTCCCTGCGTCACCATGATGCCGCCCATCGCCTGGCCGATGACATCGTAACTGGGGCGGGTCGCCAGCGGCCCCACCGGGCCAAAGCCGGAGGCGGAGGCGTAGATGATGCGCGGATTGACGGCCTTGACCGCCTCGTACCCCAATCCCAGACGGTCCATGACGCCGGGCCGGAAGTTGTGCGCCAGCACATCGACGTGCTCCACCAGCTTGAGCGCGATAGCGCGGCCCTCCGGTGTGCGGACATCGACGGTGATGCTTTTCTTGTTGCGGTCGTGGGCCTCGAAGTAGGCGCAGAAGCCATCCGGCTGGCGGCCGAGGGCACGGCCCAGGTCGCCGGTGGTGCGCTCCTCCAGCTTGATGACCTCTGCGCCCATATCACCGAGCATGACCGTGGCCCACGGTCCCTGCTGCCAGCGGGTGAAGTCCAGCACCCGAATGCCGTCGAGCGGGCCCATCGTCACGTACCTCCCGCCACACGAGTCTTTACCGGGAGTGTACGCAAGGCCGAAGGCAGGCCCAAGGGCTCACTACGCCGGAGAGGCGGGCTCTTCTCGCACACCGATGTCGAGGCGCGGGCGCGTGGCGCCGCCAAAGGGCAGGCGGTGCTGGTGATGGGGAGAGTTGTGTTCCCACGAGGTATAGCGCATCGCGCCATCGCCAATGACCACGCGGTGCCGGTGCAGCCGTCCTGTCAGGCTGTACTCGGGCCGGATGTTGAGGTCCCATGCCTTGTGGCTGTGCAGGTGGTCAGCGGTGCGCGCGCTCATGGTCGCTGCATCCTCCCTGCATCCAACCATCGGCACGGAAGGCGAATGGTTTCGACCAGACGGCCGGTATGTGCCTACTCCTGTGC
Organism: Chloroflexota bacterium; assembly: GCA_963170165.1. GTDB lineage: Bacteria > Chloroflexota > Dehalococcoidia > CAUJGQ01 > CAUJGQ01 > CAUJGQ01. Next base: position 48,202 of record CAUJGQ010000047.1, read on the forward strand.
TCGGCGCTCCTCGGCACTGCGCTCGCTGATCTCGCGCGCCTCCTGCTCCCACTGGGCGGCGAAGTCCGGGCTCTGCGGTGCCGGTGGCCGTGCTTCCAACCGCCGTTCCAGCGCGGCGTAGCTAAACCCGCCCAGGTAGTGCAGCGGCCGCTCATCCGGGTCGTCGAGCAGCCAGACCTCCTGATACGCCTCCTCCTCCGCGGAGACGGCCAGCACCCGCCCCACGAACAACGTATGGTCGCCGATAGCGATAGCGTCTTGGAGTCCGCACTCAATCCAGCCGACGCAGCCTTCCAGCAGCGGCGCCTCTACCTTGCGCGCCTTGAAGGTGGGCAGGCGGCTGATGGCAAGCTTGTCGCCCTCACGGCCGGAAATCGAGCCGAAGTAGGCAGCGTGATTCAGCAGCCGTGGCGAGGGGATGTTGAGGGCAAACTCCTCGCTGAAGCGGATCATGTCGTGGGTGTGGCGGCTCGGGTGGACACACACGCCGACGAGTGGCGGAACGGCGCTGAGTGGTGTGGTCCAGGCCACCGGCGCGACATTCTCGGCGGCCCGCCATTTGCTGGTCACCAGTGCTAGCGGCCCCGGGATCAGCAGGCGGCGGGCATCATGCTCCGTGAGATTGAGGCGCATAGCGGTGACTCCGGCACAGATTCCGCCATCAGTGTAGGCTTCGCACCACATCGGAGGCGACAGGCGCCAGCGCCGCGGCCGTGGTACGCTGTGCCCCGCCGTACGGCCTACACTGACGAGGAGGGGCCACCACCATGACGCACCTGCTCGTTGATCCACTGCCAGAGCTCAACGACCCGGTGCTGATCACGGCCTTCGCTGGCTCGAATGACGCGGGTGAGGCCGCGACGGCCGCCGTCCGCTGGCTGGCCCGCCACCTGCCCGCGCGGCGCATCGGCGGCATCGACCCTGAGAGCTTTCATGTGTTCAGCGACACGCGCCCCACCGTGCGTGTTGCGAACGGTGAGCGGCGCATCTCCTGGCCGGGACACGACTTGCTGGTTGCCCTTGGCCAAAGCCGGCGGCGCGATCTGTTGCTGCTGATCGCGCGCGAGCCGGAACTGCGCTGGCGGAGCTACTGCGACGAGCTGATCAGCTTCGCCCAGCGGTCCCAGGCGAGCCTGCTCGTGTCACTCGGTGGATATCGGGCCGATACTCCGCACACCCGGCCGGTGCCTGTCTCCGGCTTCGCCACCAGCGGCGCCTGGTGGAACCTGCTCCACGATCAGGGCGTCAGCCCATCGGACTACCACGGCCCCAGCGGCGTCGTCGGCGCGCTCCATGACCGCTGCCGCGGGGCGGGGCTGGCCAGCTTCAGCCTGTGGAGCGCGGTGCCGATGTACCTGCCAAACACCGCTAACCCCAAAGCCGCGCTCGCCCTACTGCGTCAGCTAGATTCGCTGGCCGATCTGCATCTCGATCTGCGGCGGCTGGAAGCAGCGGCGGCCTACTTCGAGCGGCAGGTGGATGAGGCGATCAAGCGGGACCGGCGCGCCGGCAGTTATGTCCGTGAGCTGGAGCGGCGAGCCGACGCCGCCGGAACAGCCGAAGATCATGAGGACAGTGAGCCGCTCCCCTCTGCCGCCGAAATCATCAAGGACCTGGAGGACTTCCTGCGCGGCGGTGCGTCCGGCAACCCGTAGCGCTCGCGGAGGACGCCGGCAAAAAAAAGGCCGGCGACTTTACGGATTCTCTCTTGCGAGACCTCCACGCCAGCAGCGATAGTCGGAGTGCGTCGGGGCGATGTCACTGTACTTCCACCCCACCCCGCCACCGGAGACCATCAAGCCGACGCAGAGCTGGCCGCCCGCAGGTCCGGGGAGGGACTGAGGGCGGCCAGCTTCTTTGTGCCGTCAGCCGCCGCGCCGCCGCAGCAGGGTACCCGCGATGGTGACGATGGAGCCATCTCCTCCATCATGATCCGCTGGGCACTGGTCATACCCGACCGTCTCTGCCCGCACCGGTCCGGTGAAGGCGAGCGTCAGCGCAATGGGAGAGAGGCCGCAGATGCGATAGCGGTCGCCTGTGCGCCCAGCACTGGCCAGCACCGCCGCGGGGCCAGACTCACACGCCGCGAGCAGGTCCTCGTCGGCCCGCCGCACGGCTGTCTTGGCCGCTGGTGAGTACGGGCGCGGATCACCGAATGCGGGACCAACGTGGGCCAGATCTGCTGCGGCCACCACAATCACCCGTTTGCCCGCCGTCGCGGTTCGCAGCGCCTCCAGCGCGGCCATCACGGTCTGCCACGAGGGATCGTCCGCCATCCCGCGCTCGCTGCTCTGCATCCAGCCCAGCGGGTGGCCGCACAGCACCGGCACCACCGGCACCGGCCGGCCGCCGCGGGCATGATGGAGCCACACCGCCGCCAGCTCTACAGAATGCTCATCACGGTGGTGCAGCTCCTCGGCGAAGGCCTCGTCCTCGCCCAGCACATCTACCATGGCATCCACCGCCGCCGGCGCGGCCGGCAGCACACCCCATGGTGTCGCGTAAGGCTGGCGAGTAAGCGTGAGCCTGCCAGGTGAACCGTGATGGTCGGTGCCAAAGATCACCACGAGATCCGCCTCGCGCAGCGCCGGGGCGGCCCGCCGCCACAACGCGCCGTAGACCGGCCCGCCACGCTGGTAGTCGATATGGGGGCTAATCAGCCCGGCCAGTCCATCAGCGGTGCCGTCTTCATAGGCGCTCGCCTGGTGTTCCCAACCGCGCAGCATCGTGCCGAGCGCGTGCCGGTCGGCGGGGTATACCCGATCGGTCAATGCCGGTGATCGGTGCGGTGCTGACCGCCAGCCCGCCCGCAGTTCTGCCAGGGCTGAACGGTACGCCGCGTCCTCCAGCAAGTAGCAGGCCGACAGTGTCTGCATCAGGCCAAGGATCTGTTCGCGTTCCAGCGTTAGCCCGTATTGGGTCCGAAGGTTAGACAGCGCGGCGGTGACGGTGTGGCGGCCGTCCAGGAGCAGCAGCAGCGGTCCCAGCGCCACCGGCACGAGCAACGTCTCCTCGCCGGCCAGCTGCAACCGGTCACGCATCAGGAAGAACTCATCACCCTGATGGCGCACGCGGTCAATACTCAGCGGGCGCAGTCGGGGAAGCAGCGAATCGTCATTCATCCCGCGATTGTACGCCCTGGCTGACCGTGGCTGGCGGGGCCGCTATCATGCCAGCAGAGCAACGCGCCGGAGGGCCAACCATGGCCGGGAGCCACACCGCACACACCGATGAGCACACGACCGCCGGTGAGCCGGAGGTGTGGGACGACGTGATTGAAGGCTCACGCGGATTCGTAATCCAGCTGGTACACCACATCGACCGCGATGTGAACGTTACCCTGACCCCGTATCTATGGCGCGGTGAAGCCGTGCTTGATATCGCCATGGAACTGCACGGCGGGGTCCGTCACTTGGCGGTCTCCTCCGACCGGCTCCTGCTCTGCCGCCGCGACCCCCACATTCTCGAACATGACCTGGAAGAGCACATTCACTCCCTCCACCGGGAAGCGGCTGCCCATGGCCATGCTACCGGCCACGACCACGGAGCAGCGGTGCCCGATGCCGCGCTGGGCCAGCTGCAAGAGCCAGACGCCGTCAGCGCCCGGGCAATTGCGCTGGACGCCGAAAAGTCGCCGGCGGTGATCGCCTCCGGGCTACATCATGGAATCGCCGAGCAGTTCGTACCAGAGATGACGCTTCAGCAGCAGGAAGCGCTCACGGCGCACGGCCACGAGACAGATGCTCCTGGCACGCCGCGAGAGTTTGACCCGCTGGATCCGGCCGACCGCGGTGTGATCGAGAAGACCATCCACCTCGTCCATCACCTGCTTGAAGAAATCGAGCCGGCCGCCACCTTCAAGTTCGAGGAATACCACTGGCGGGGCGAGATGACGCTCGATATCGCCGTCAGCCTGGGCGGGCACCTGCACCATTACGAGGTCAGCGTCGAACGGGCCAAGCTGTTCCTGCGCGATCCCCACATGCTGGAGCACGACCTCGAGGGGGTGATCATCGAGCTGCGGCGCGAAGTGGCGGGCGGCGCCGAGCACCACGAGCCCGCTCACCAGGCGTGAGCCGCCGTGCTAGCCTGGGTATTGCCTCCCTCCCTAATGTCCGAAGACTAAACTAGCGGCACGCAAGATTTCTGAAACGAAACCGGCGCGACGCTCGTGCCACCCGATAGCGACTGCTTCCCTGGGAGGCTGCCCCATGGCGTTGAACACGGAACGCGGCAAAGTGGCGCATCTGCTGCGCCGGGCGACGTTCGGCGCAAGCGCGGCGCAGATCGACGCCGCCACCCAGGCCGGGCTGTCCGCCACCATCGACGAGATCGTCAGTGCCGGCGGGGACGGCGCTGGGGTCGAGAGCGCTATCCCCCGCAGCGCGTTCGACTTCACCAAACCCGCCGACTGCATACGCTACTGGACACAGCGGATGGTGACCGTCAACCCAGGCTTCCAGGAGAAGATGACCTTCTTCTGGCACGGGCACCTGACCAGCTCGCTGCGCAAGACCGGCGGCAACTCCCAGTACATGATCAATCAGATTGACACCTACCGGCGGCTGGCCCTGGGCAGCTTCCGCGATCTGGTGCTGGCCTCCGCCAAAGAGCCGGCCATGATCTTGTGGCTGGATAACATCCAGAACCGCCGTGGCCGGCCGAACGAGAATTACGCCCGTGAGCTGATGGAACTGTTCACCATGGGCATCGGCAACTACAGCGAACAGGATGTGCGCGAGGCGGCGCGCGCCTTCACCGGCTGGTTCCAGCGGGACGGCCAGTTCCTGTTCGTCCCCAACCAGCACGACAACGGCTCCAAGACGGTGCTGGGCTATACCGGGAACTGGGACGGCGGTGACGTTGTCGACATCGTCGTGCGTCACCCGGCGACCAGCACCTTCATTGCCCGCAAGCTGTGGAGCTTCTTTGCCTACCCCGATCCCGAGGCAGCGGTGGTGGCAGAGATTGCCGGGGCGTTCAGCCAATCCGGCTACAACATCCGCGACACAATGCGCGCCATCTTCACCCATCCGGCCTTCTACTCAGACAAGGCCTACCACGCGCTGGTGAAGAGTCCGGTGGAGTTCGGCATGGGCTTCCTGCGCAGCCTGGAGGCCAAGACCGATGGCGCCGCGCTGGCGGGCGTCCTGCCGGTCATGGGCCAAACACCCCTGGCGCCGCCCGATGTTTCCGGCTGGCCCGGCGGCGACGAATGGATCAGCACCACGATGCTGATCACGCGCTACAACTTCGTCACCGGTGTGCTGCGGCTGGGAGCCGATCAGCCCACCTACATCGACGTGGCCGCGCTGCTGCGCCGGCGAAACCTGACCACGAACGATCAGATTCTCGACTTCTTCGTCGATCTAATGGTGGATGGCGACCTGTCCGCCGCCAAGAAGCAGGTGTTGAGCAACTACCTGGTCGCCCGCGATGACGGCACACCGGGCAGCTTTACCCTCGATGACCGCACCATCAACAACAAGGTGCGCGGCCTGATCTACCTGCTGGCCGCCACGCCGGAGTATCAACTGAACTAGCCGCCCTGCCGCGGCCACGCAGACGGAGCGAGCCATGCAGAACCGGCGTGACTTCATCAGAAACGGACTGGTTGCCTTATCGTTGGGCGTCACCGCCCCGGCAGTGCTGATGCGCACGGCCTACGCCAAGCCCGCCGCCGCCGAGTCGCTGCGCCGTCAGGGAGTGCGCACGCTGGTGGTGATCGAACTGGCGGGCGGCAACGACATCCTCAACATGACGATCCCCTACGCGGATGAGACGTACTACCGCGTGCGGCCGACCCTGGGCATCAAGCGGGAAGAAGCTGTGGTGATCTCGCCGGAGCTGGCGCTGCATCCGGCGCTGGCGCCGATGGCGGAGCTGTACCAGGCCGGACACCTGGGGATCGTCCAGGGTGTCGGCTACCCCAATCCCAACTTCTCCCATTTCCGGGCCATGGAGATCATCAAGAGCGGCGTGCCGGATCGCTATGAGCCCATCGGCTGGCTGGGCCGCTATCTGGACCTCACGGCCGGTGACGAGGTCTTCGCCGGGATGCGCCAGGGCGGCACTATGGACCACGCCCTCCGCGCCGGCGATACGCCCGTGCCGGTCGTTCAGACCCCGCAGCAGTACAGCTTCCAGACGGACCCGCGCTACGCCGGCGACCGCCAAAACCGGCTCAACGCCTTCAACCTGCTCAACAGCGGCGACGCCAACGGCCGCGCGATGGTGCCGCTCATCCAGGACACGGCCCAAGCGGCCTACGTCTCCTCGCGCGAGCTGGCGCAGATGGTGAGCGCCTATCAGACCTCCGTGAACTACCCGCAGCAGAATGGGCTGGCCCAGGGGCTAAAGCTGCTGGCACAGGTGATCACCGCCGATGTCGGACTGCAGGTGGGCTACGTGACGATCGGCGGCTTCGATACCCACGCCGGCCAGCCCAACCAGCACCGCACCCTGCTTACCCAACTGGCGACGGCTGTCCAGGCGTTTCAGCAGGACCTGGACGTTCACGGCGCCGCCGGCCGGGTGATGGTGCTCATGACCTCTGAGTTCGGCCGGCGCGTGGCCGAGAACGGCAGCAGCGGCACCGACCACGGCTCCGCCACCTCCTACCTGCTCGTGGGATCGACGGTGAAGGGCGGCCTGTACGGCCGGGCTCCGAGCCTTACCGACCTGGACAATGGCAACTTTAAGTTCACGACTGACTTCCGCTCGGTGTACGCCACCATCCTCACGAACTGGCTCAACGCAGACGCCACCGCTGTGCTCGGCCGCCCTTGGGACACGCTGGGGTTTGTTGCCTGACCCGGACCCGGCGACAATGATGCGCGCGACGGGATAGGATCGAACGTGTCCCGTCGCGCGTTGTGGCGTCTCCTCCCCCCGGTAATCCTCGTGCTCGCCGCGCTGCCAGGCGCGTGGCCACTGCTTGGCGTACACGGCATCATCACCGGCGCCGGCGATTGGCCGGCCCAGTCCTATCGCATCAGCCTCGTGCGCGCCCACGGCCTGGTTTCATGGTCGCATGAGTGGGCGGGTGGGCTACCGCTGTGGTCTGGCTATCAGCCGGTGCCGCATCTGCTCACCGCTCTGGCGGCAGACGCTACCGGCGCCTCAACGACTCGCGCCATCACCATCGCCCTCGCCCTGGTGATGCTCGCGCTGCCGCTATCGATGTACGCGGCGTTGCGCCATGCCGGGCTGACGGTGTTGCCGGCGCTGACGGGCGCGTTGCTGACGCTGGCGCTGGACAGCCGCCGCCAGCCGGCCGCCAACTTCACGGAGCTATGGGGGCTCGCGCTCACCCCGCTCTTGTGCGCGTTCGCCTACCGATCGGCGGGGCGGCGCAGCGCCCTCCTTGCGGCACTCGCCGCGGGGCTCTCCGTGTATATCCACCCACTGGCAGCGGTGACGGGGCTGCTGGCCGTGCTGGTGGCCGCTGCCATGCGCGTTTCTCCGCGGCCGGTGTGGCGCAGCGCCGTACGCACCGGCCAGACCGCTGCGGTCTGTCTGGCAGTGTGGACCGGGGCCGCGGCGTTCTTCATACTCCCTGCCTTCATCTCGGCCAGGCCAGCCTATGAGGTCCAGTATCTGACCTCAGCCACCTTCGAACGGCTGCTTGCCCGGCTGCAGGTCGCCGGCTTTGCGCCCGGCTGGCCCCTGTGGTTGGGGCTAGCGGCGCACGCGGCGGTGTGGGTGGCGTGGCGTGGGCCAGCGCCGCTCCAGAACGGCGCGCGCTACCTCCTTCTGCTCGCGGCCGCCGTGCTAGGGGCCGTGCTTGTCTCGCTGGCAGGCTGGGGGCCGCGAGCCTTTCTCAACGTCCAGATGCCACGGCTGTTGTCGCTGCTCCCCCTGCTGGCAGCCGCCAGCGGCGCGCTGGGGATGGCGGCGCTGCCCGGACGGTGGCAGCGCCGTCTGCGGGTACTGCCCATGGTTCTCGTGCCGGCTGTCATGCTGAGCGGCGGGCCGGAGTTCGCCACCGCATCAGCGTCGCGCCCGGACAGCCTGGGGGGCTGGCTCCAGGGCCAGCCCCCCGCCGAGCGGCATGTGTCCGGCCGGATCGCAGCTGCACCAGTGGCCGTCGCAGTGGCGTCCGCGGCGGTTCCCGGGCGCGCCTGGTACACCAGCTCATATAGCGGGCAGGACTGGAGCATCCTCAGCGGCCCGCTGGCAGCCTACCTCGATGGGTTCAGCACCGCCGAGACGCGCGCCGCCTATCTGGCCGCCATGGGGGTTACCCATGCGTTGGTGACGCGCGGCGCTCGCCCTGCGATCGCACACCCGCTCAGCCGGGAACCGGCGGCATGGGAACTGGTGGCAGAACTGGCAGAGGGTGATCTGCTGCGCGTGCCGTGGCCGGCTTCGCCGGCGGCGATCGTGCCCGCGGCGACCCTGGTAGGGCTGGAGGTGCCGGACAGCACCTTCACCAGCTTCGCCACCGCGTACGTCCGGGATGAGCTCACGCGGCGGTTCGCGGTGCTGTTGTTCGACCCGGCGGCGATTCCCGTTTCCGTCCGCGCGCCAACGCCGGAGCGGCTGGTGATCCAGACGCCCGCCCATGCCGGCGGGCCGCTGGTGCTGACGGTGAACTGGGACACCGCCTGGCGGGCGCAGACAAGCGGCATGCCGCTGGCCGTGCGGCGCGCTGGACCCAACTACGTGGCGGTCGAGCTACCCGCCTCAGCCGCACCCGCCGAGGTCGAGCTGTACCACGTGACGCCTTGGACGTGGCCCGCCGGGCTGGCAATCACCGCTGTCACCGTGCTGATCACCGCCGGCGCGTTGCTGACGCGTCCTTTGCGGGCATGGTGGTGGCACAGGAGCGCGCCTAGTGCGGCCCTGACCTAGAATAACCACAAGTGGTTCCAGCTTCGTGCTGGCGCCAGGCACCCGGTATGACGTTATGAAGCTCGTGATCCTCGTCGGCGGCTTCATTCCGGAAGTGGGCGAGCCGCAGATCCAAGCCGTGGCAGAGATCGCTGCCGCCGCGGGGCTGGAAGTCGCCATCGCCCGCGACCGTGAGACCCAGATGGTGGAGGTCGAGGAGGCGGACTGCGCCTTTGGCCGGCTTCCGGCCGAGGTATTCGCGCGGGCGCGGCGGCTGCAATGGCTGCAATCCGTCGGCGCCGGTGTCGATCCCCAGCTGTATCCTGAGTTCATCGCCTCACCGGTGGTGCTGACCAGCGAAAAGGGCCTGGTGGGTAACCAGCTCTCAGAGCACGCGTTCGCCCACCTGCTGGCGCTCACCCGCGGCATCAATACCGCCATCCGCGAGCAGCGGTGGGACGCGCGTTTCGCCATCCGGGCGGCTGCCTGGGAGCTCAGCGGCCGGACGATGGCGGTCATCGGCCTGGGCGGCACCGGCGTCGAGGTAGCGCGGCGGGCGGCAGCATTCGGCATGGACGTGCTGGCGATGGACCCGGAGCCGGTCGAACAGCCGCCATTCGTCCGCGAACGATGGGGAACGGAGCGGTTCCATGACCTGCTGGCCATCGCTGATGCGGTGGTGATCACCTGCCCGCTGGCTCCGGCCAGCCGCGGCATGTTTGACGCCCATGCCTTCGCCCGGATGCGACCACATTGCGTGCTGGTCAACGTCTCTCGTGGTGAAGTCGTGGAGATGGAGGCGCTGATCACGGCGCTGCGCACCGGGCAGATCGCCGGAGCAGGGCTGGATGTCACGCCGGAAGAGCCACTACCACCCGACAACCCGTTGTGGCAGATGCCCAATGTGATCATCACCTTTCACACCGCCGGCGCCTCCCCGCACCGCGGGGATCGCATCGTCGAGCGCTTCCGCCGCAACCTCGACCGGTTTGTCGCCGGCGCGCCACTGGAAGGCGTCATCGACAAGGTGAAAGGATACTAGCCGTCCGCCGTAATCGTACGAGCCGGTTCAGAAACCGCGGCGCCACCCTGTGACGTTGCGCGGGAACCCGAAACCACCATCAGGAGGAACGATGAAGATTGAGACGTATCTCGGGCGCGGCTGCTCACACGAGTCCGCGACCCGCCAGGTGATTGACCAGGCGCTGGCCGAGGCGAGCATCACCGACGCGGAGCTGGTGTTCATCTCAGTGGACAGTCCGGAGGACGCCCGCGCCAAGCGCATGCTGGGTTCCCCCACGATCCGCGTCAACGGCATTGACGTCGAGTACGGGGACCGCGAGCCGGACGAGACCACCACCGGCTGTCGCTACTTCAACACCCCGGACGGCTGGAAGCCAGTCCCCCACAGTGGCATGATCGTGCGGACGATCAACGTCGCCCGCTCCCGCGAGAAGAAAGCCTAACGCATACCGGCGGGCGGGGCCGCGGGAAACACTTCCCCGCCCGCCGGCGTTATCCCCGCAGGAGGCGCGCCATGTTTCGCATCCTGCTCATCGTTACCGTCCTCGTGCTGGCTGCGGTGGCCGCAAGCCCCGGCCCGGCGCTCGCCCAACCGGCATTGCAGGTCACGCTTTCCACCGATCGGGCTGCTTACCCCATGGGCACGCCCATCCAGCTCACACTCACCGTCCGCAACACCTCCGATGCGCCGGTGCGGCTCACCTTCCCCTCCGGCCAGACCTATGACTTCACGATCGGCTCCGGTCAATCCGCCGCCACGATCTGGACGTGGTCGCAGAACCGTGGCTTCACGGCCGCCATCGTCGAGCGGACCATGGCGCCGGGCGAGGCGGTCAGCTATACGGAGACGTGGAACCCGCGCGCTCCCAACGGCGATCCCGTGCCCACCGGCATCTATCGGGCGACCGGCTTGCTGACCACGATCACCCGGATCACGGCCACGCCGGTGCTGTTCGTCATCGGAGAAGAGCAGCCATTGCCTGGCCCCGGTTGCCAATCACTCGTATCGCGCTACCCCAACGGCACGCCGGCGGATCTGCTGTTCCGGGCGATCAGCCCGGCCAACGTGCTGCAGGCAGTCTGGAAGCAGGCCGGTACATCCTGGTCCGGTTGGTCCGCCGTCCCCGGCGCTCCCAACGACCTGACGACGATCAACTTCGGCGACCAACTGCGCATCTGCCTATCCGGGCCAGCCCGCTGGATTGTGCCGGTGTGAGCAGGCAGACCGGCTGAACGGGAACGAGGATTCGATAGCCGGGGGCCGCCAGAACGCTGCGGCGCTTGCTGCCTCCGGCTGCCGGGCAACTCTGCTCCTACGTCCGCAGTACCGCCTCGATGAAGCGGGCGCTGTTGACGAGATTGGCAATGGAGAGCTGCTCGCGCGTGGTGTGGAAGTTCGATCCACCCATACCCAACACCGCCGCCTCAATGCCGTGACCGGCAAAGATGTTGGCGTCGGTCGCGCCACCGGAGGCCAGGTATCGCGGTTCCATCCCCAACGAGTGCAGCGCCGCCGCACACTGCTGCAACACTGGATGCGACGGCGCAAGCTTGTAGCCATCGAAGATCTTCTCGATGCGAGCATCCACTTTAGCCGCCGGGTGACGGGCCGCAACTGAGGTGATGTGCAGGTCAATTTCCTGGCGGACAGCCTCCAGCCGCTCCGGGTTGCGGCTGCGGAACTCCGCCTTGAAGCTGCACTGCTCGGGCACGGCATTGCGGGCACTTCCGCCGCTGATCAGGCCCACATTGGCGGTGGTCTCGCGGTCCAGCCGCCCTTGCGGCAGCTCGACGATCAACTCCGCCGCGATCAGGATGGCGGGAACGCCACGCTCGGGCTCTACCCCCGCGTGTGCGGCCCGGCCGGTGATATCGACATCGATGATGTACTGGGCGGGCGCCTCGTTCGTGATCTCGCTGATGGCGCCCTCGCCGTCCAGCACCACGCCCTGGCGGGCCGTTACCATGTGGTAGTCCAGGCTGCGCGAGCCGAGCAGCCCCACCTCCTCGCCACGCGTGAAGACCAGCTCGACCGGCCGGTGCGCAGTATCTGCCTCCCGCAGCACCGTCAGTGCTTCGAGGATCGCCGCGACGCCGGCCTTTGGGTCACCACCCAGAATCGTGCTGCCATCCGTGCGGATCACGTCGCCTTCAATCATGGGCCGGATACCGCGACCGGGCTCCACCGTATCCATGTGTGCCGAAAGCAGGAACGGCGCCACGCCGGCCCTGGCGCCTAGCCGAGCGATCAGGTTGCCGTGCGCATCACGAAGCACGTCCGCTCCGAGCGCACCCAAGCGGCGGGCGATTTCCTGAGCGACCGGCTCCTCCTCACCTGAGGGGCTGTCGATGCGCACCAGATCGAGGAAACTGCTCAGCAGGCGCTCGCGATCCACCATGGTGTTGACGCTCCGTTCGCTGTGCGTGCGCAACATTATAGACAGGCTGACACCAAGGGCTCATCCGCGCTACACTGCCGCCCAACTCCCGCGAGGTCAAACCCATGCCATGGATAACTACGGTCCCCGAGGATGAGGCAGAGGGCCCGCTCAAGCGCGAGTACGAGCAGGCGATCCGCCGCGCGGGGCATGTGTTTCACATTCTCAAGGTGCAAAGCCTCACGCCACGCATCCTGCACGCAGGTATGGGGCTCTATCAGGCGCTCATGCTCAGCGATGCATCGGCACTGAGCCGGACGGAGCGAGAGGCAATCGCCACCGCCGTTTCCCAGGCCAACGGCTGCCGCTACTGAACCCAGGCTCACGGGGAGGATCTCCGTGCCGTCTCGGGCGACGCCGCGCTGGCCAACGCCGTCATGAACGGGGATCGCACCGGACCGATGCCGGAACGGCTGCGGTCGCTGCTGGATTTCGGCGTCCAGGTGGCCACGGACGTTCACTCCGTCACGCCCGCCCGGCTGGACAGCCTGCGCGCCACCGGGCTGACCGACGAAGAGATCCTCACCTGCATCCACGTGGCCGGGTTCTTCAGCTACTACAACCGTCTGGCAGACGCGACCGGCATCGACCTTGAGCCGTTCATGCACGCGTGACCGCCGGATGGCAAGAAACCTTCACTAACTACTAGTCATACCCGAACAGGTGTGCTATAGTGGCCCAACGCCAAGAGGGTCCACCACAGTTGCCGCAGCGGCGGGAGGAGCCACCTGTGATCGCTCTGTGCCATGCACCCCAACGAACCGAACCGCCCGTCTCCGCGTTGCTCGCCCGCATCGATGCCGCCACCGCCGCCCTGCCTGCACGCCCGGATGCCGCGCTGCGCGAGCTACGCGCCGCACGTTCGCTACTGATCAGCGCTCCCCCGGCCCCGCAGGCGCACGCCGGCAGTCCCGAACCTGGAGTACGGCTCACGGCCCGGGAGCTACAGGTGCTGGACCTGCTGGCAGAAGGGGAGCGCAACAAGACCATCGCCCTCCGGCTCCGCCTGCGCGAGCGCACCGTTAAGTTTCACGTCGCAAACCTGCTGCAGAAGCTCAACGCCCAAAGCCGTACCGAAGCGATGCGCCGGGCCATCGAAGCCGGACTGCTGCACCCGACCCCACGGGAGTGACCTGCACATCTACCCCTCAGCAGCGCAGGAGCACATGGGCCGCGTTCTGATCACCGGTGGCGCCGGATTCATCGGCTCGCACACGGCCGAGCAGTTGGTGTGCGCCGGCCACCACGGCACCATCCTCGATGACTTCAGCAGTGGCAGCCGCGCCAACCTGGCAGCGATCGGCGCCGGTATGGAGGTTCTCACCGCGGATGTGTGCGACACGGAGCGGATGCGACGGGTGATTGCCAGCCACCGGTATGACGCCGTCATCCACCTGGCGGCTCGTCCCTCCGTGGCCGGCTCGCTGGCAGACCCATTGGGCAGCTTCGCCGTGAACGTTAACGGCACGCTCAACGTGCTGGAGGCAGCCCGGCAGGCAGGAGTGCGGCGGGTCGTAGTAGCTAGCTCGGCCGCCGTGTACGGGCGTACGACGGCGCCACCGTGCGACGAGCAGGCGTTGACCGTCCCCTGCTCGCCGTACGGCGCTCACAAGGTCGCCGCCGAAGCGCTCTGTGCCGCCTACTATGCTGCCTATGCCATGGAACCGGTCATCCTGCGCTACTTCAACGTCTACGGCCCCCGCCAGCCGGCCGGCGGGCCGTACTCCGGTGTGATTGCCGCTGCGATCACACACCTGCGCGCGGAGACTCCGCTGATCATCGACGGTGATGGGGAGCAGACCCGCGACTTCGTTCACGTCTCGGACGTTGCTGCCGTCAACCTACGCGCCGCGCTGGGGCCATATCCCGGCCCGGAGCCGATCAATATTGCCCGCGGCCGGGCAACGAGCGTCCTTGGCCTGGTGACGCTCATCCGCCACCTGCTCCGCGTCGATGCGGTGCTCCGGTTCGGCCCGGCACGGCCGGGTGATGTGCGCCACTCCTGGGCGTCAGTGTCGCGATTGCAGCAGTGCCTGGGGTACGAAGCGGCTATTCGGCTGGAGGATGGCTTGCAGCGTCTGCTCGCCGGAGATGATACCTCGCCGTGACAACCTGCTCGCTGGCCCTGCCCGTACCGGGGTATCCCTGGTGCCTGGCGGTGTACCGCGAATGAGCGGGGCGCAAATTTCCCTGTGCGCGGTATGTTCTATTCGTCACAATCACCCGATACTAGCGGGAGATACCTCGCGCGAACCTGAACAGGTGGTACTCCGGTGCATCCAAATGAACTCAGACCGCTGTATGGCCGCCGCTGCCGGGCTACCGTGCGGTGCGCGCCCTGCGGTGGCTACCACACCATCACCGGCACGCTGTCCCCGGCCAAACTCAAGGGAGACGTGGTGCTGGAAGGGCACACGTTGCCGGTATCGGACCTGATGAGCGTCAACGCGGAACAGCCAGTAGCACTGCGGACATCGTCGCTGGCCCGCGGCGTGCCATATCTGTGGCTGGCGTGGCTGCTACTGGTCTGGCTGTTGCTGCTGGCGCGCTAGCTGCCTTTACATCAGCAGGTCTCCGGGCGATACTGGGCGCAATCGCATATGGCCGCGACGTGCAGGGGAAGACCGGTGCAAGACCGGCGCTGACGCGCAACTGTGACCCCTCTTGGGGAAGCCAGAGCACCTGCCGCGGACCTGGACCTGCGCCCCACCTCCGCGTGTGAGGAGGGCAGGAGACGGCCCCAACCCGCCGGATTCTGCCTCCCGGCGGGTTTGTTGCTGGTCGGTCAGGCCGCGCCGTTCCGGCCGCAGGAGGCCGGCCGGTATGTCCCGCCCACGACGTCTCGTCCCGTTGACGCTGCTCGTGCTCACGCTTGCACTGCTGGTGAGCTGTGCATCCGGCAGCGCCGGCACCGCCCAGATCAGCCCCGCCGCCGGCCGGCCGGCAGTGGCCACCCCAGCCGCCACACCGCCGCCGTTCCCGTTCACCCTCCACGGCACCGACGGCAGTAGCGTCAAGTTGTCGAAGGCGCCAGAGCGGATCATCAGCCTGTCAGCGGGGTCAACCGAGACCCTGTTTGCCATCGGCGCCGGCAAGCAGGTCATTGCCGCCGACCGTTTCTCGGACTTCCCCGAAGCAGTGAAGTCGCTGCCCAAGGTGGAGTACACCCGCCCTTCTGTGGAGTCGCTCGCCGCACACCGGCCCGACCTGATCCTGGGCGCCGGCCGGCACAAGGATATCGTGGCGGCCGTGCAGGATGCCGGGCTGCCGGTGGTGCTGCTGGAGGAGCCCGCTACCGTCGCCGGCGTGATTGAGCGCGTGCGGCTACTAGGCCAGGCTACCGGCCACCAGGCGGAAGCCGAACAACTCGCTACGGCCATGGACCGCCGCATCAAGGCCGTTACGGACCGGCTGGCCGCTGCCGGGACTGGACCGCGCGTCTTCCATGAAGTGGCATTCTCAACCGGCATCTTCAGCGCCACATCAAAGTCCTTTGTCGGCGACATCTACTCCTTGCTCCACGCACGCAACATTGCCGATTCTGCGACCGGCGCCTATCCGCAGCTGTCGCAAGAGGTTGTGGTGCAGGCCGACCCCGAAGTGATCGTGCTGGCTGATGGTCGCGAAGGCGTGACCCCGGAGCAGGTGCGGGCCCGGCCGGGCTGGAACGGCATCAGCGCCGTCCGGAGCGGCCGGATTCACCTGCTAACTGATGTCCAGGCCGACATGATCAGCCGCCCTGGACCGCGCGTGGCCGATGCGATCGAGCAGTTTGCCGCGCTCCTGTACCCTACCC
Source organism: Chloroflexota bacterium (assembly GCA_963170165.1). GTDB lineage: Bacteria > Chloroflexota > Dehalococcoidia > CAUJGQ01 > CAUJGQ01 > CAUJGQ01. The sequence goes on from CAUJGQ010000047.1 coordinate 64,294, forward strand.
TCCGTTAGCATCGCGCCGTACGCTGGTGGCAGGACGTGGAGGGCGAAATGGCGCAGGCGAAGGTCACGACCCGTACCGGCGATGGCGGTGACACCGGGCTGATCGGCCGCGAGCGCGTGCCGAAGTGGGATCCGAGGCCCGACACCTTCGGCACGGTTGATGAGGCGACATCGGCGCTCGGGCTAGCACGGGCGCTGTCGGACAGCCAGGATGTGAAAGACACCATCCTGCGGCTGCAGCGGGAGTTATACGTGCTGATGGCAGAACTCGCCACGTCGCCCGAGGAGCAGGGCAAGCACGCCGGGATGATCATCTCCGCCGAGCATGTCGCCGGCCTCGAACTCCTTACCGAGGAACTCAAGCAGGATGTGACCATCGGCAACGCCTTCATCATCCCCGGTGAGACGGCGCCCGGCGCAGCGCTTGATCTTGCCCGCACCATCGTCCGCCGCGCCGAGCGCATGACCGCACGGCTGCTTCATGACGGACTCGCGGCGAATCCGGAGGTGCTGCGCTACCTGAACCGGATGTCAGACGTGTTGTTCGTGCTCGCCCGCTACGAAGAAGCAGCCGCCGGCGTGGCTGCGCGCCGGGCCAAGCAGGAGTCGTGATTGGATGCCTGGGGGCGCCGCCACCGCGAGGGCTACGACCGGGTGGCGCACGCCTACGCGGAACGGACATTTGTCGAACTGACGCACAAGCCGTTCGACCGCGCCTGGCTGGACCGGTTTGCCGGCCTGGCGCGGCCGGTCGGACCGGTGTGCGACCTCGGCTGCGGCGCGGGCCAGGTGGCGCGCTACTTGCACGACCGGGGGCTGGACGTCACCGGTATCGACCTCTCGGAAACCATGGTGGCGGAGGCGGCGCGCCGGTCCCCTGATATCATCGTGCGCACCGGTGACATGCGCGCCCTGGCCGATCCGGACGGCGCCTTCGGGGGCATCGCCGCCTTCTACTCCATCATCCACATCCCCCGGTCAGAGCTGCCGGCGCTGCTGATGGAGTTGAGGCGCGTGCTGCGCCCCGGCGGCGCGCTGCTGCTGGCCTTCCACGTGGGACAGGCCGATATTCACCTGACGGATTGGTATGATCAGCCGGTGGCAATCGACTTCCTGTTTCACGATCGGGCCGAAGTCGAACGGCTGGTGCAGGCCGCCGGCTTCACGCTGCTCGACAGCGCCGAGCGTCCGCCCTATCCAGACATCGAGGCCGCAACCCAGCGCGCCTATCTGCTGGCGCGGCTGTAGCAAATGGGCGGCCTGCTGCTGGTCAACGCCCGCGTCTTCACCATGGTGGAGACCCAACCCATCGCCGAAGCTGTAGCGATCCGTGGCGGTCTCATTGTGGCGGCCGGTGCTGAGGCGGCATGCCGCCGGGCCGCACCTGCAGAGGCGCGTGTAGTTGATTGCGGCGGGCGGACGGTCATCCCCGGCATCATCGATGCGCACGTCCACCTGCTGGCCTGGGCGGCGGCGCTGGCGGCTGTCGATTGCAGCGACGCCCGCTCCATCGATGACATCGTAGCGCTGCTACGTGAGCGTGCCCAAGCCCTGCCTCCTGGGAACTGGGTCCGCGCTGCCGGTTATGACGAGTTTGCGCTGTCGGAGCGGCGCCATCCCACCCGCTGGGATCTGGACCGCGCCACCAGCGCGCATCCCGTCCGGCTGCTGCACCGCTCCGGGCACGCGTTGGTGCTGAACTCGTTCGGCCTGGCGCAGGCGGGCATCACCATCGCCAGCGAGGAGCCACCGGGCGGGGTGATTGACCGGCAGCTGGACGGTGGGGAACCCTCCGGGCTGCTCCTGGAGATGGAGGATACCGTCGCCCGCGCCGTGCCGCCGCTGCCACCCACCGATCTGGTAGCCGGGTTACGCGTAGCGAATGGGCGGCTGCTGGCGGCCGGCGTCACCAGCGTGATGGATCTGACCCACACCAACGACGGGGCATCCCTGCGCCTGCTGACCGAACTCACCGAGGCAGCGGGGTTTGCCCCGTACTGGCAGGCAGCCGATGGCTGGCCGGGGGATGCGTCACGGTTGGGCCGATCTGCCGCAACGCCGGTCAAGCTCATGGTGCGCGAGGCCGGCGGCAGCATGACGCCCGACGAACCGGCACTGGCACAGATCATCGCCGCCTGTGCCGGCAGGGGACGGCCCGTGGCGGTGCACGCCGCAGCGCGGAGAACCGTGGACGCGGTGATCCGGGCCTTCGAGCGGGCGGGCGTGTCCGGCCCCGCGCACCGTATCGAACACGCCGGCATCTGCCCACCGGGCACGGCCGCCCGCATCGGCGCGCTGGGGCTGACGGTGGTCAGCAATCCTGCGTTCCTGTGGTACTCAGGTGGCCGCTATCTGGCAACCGTCTCCCAAGCGGAACTACCATACCTGTATGATGCGGCCGGGCTGCTGGCGGCGGGGGTACCGGTGGCGGCCGGCTCCGACGCGCCGGTGACGCCGCCCGCGCCCCTGGCCGCGATCAGCGCTGCCGTTCGCCGCCGGTCACGCTCCGGCGCGCAGATGCCCGGCCACGGGCTTTCCCCGCAGGCGGCGCTGGCAATGCACACCAGCGCGGCAGCCGCAGCCACCGGCCAGCAGGCGCGGGCCGGCCGGATCGCGCCGGGGATGCGTGCGGACCTGGTCGTGATTGACGGCGAGCCGGGGATAGCGACAACTTCCCCGGCCGCCACAATCCTCGGCGGCCGGGTGCGCTGGTCCGACGGCACCGCAGTTGCCGTCGACGGCGCCGGTTGAGCCGGCTAGTTATGCCGCGCTGCAGGCATCCAACGCGGGCGTGCGGCGAGCTGCTGTAACCCGGAGACCACGGGCAAATACTCGTCGCGGCGCAGGGGGGTATGCAGCACAGCATCGGCCAGCCGCCGGAGCTCCGGCTCGAACTCGCACCAGTATCCGGCCAGCGCCACCACCAGCGGCATCCCCGCAGCGGCGCGCAACTGCCCGACCAGGCGGCCCGCGGCTAATGCGCACTCCGGCTCAATGACCGCCAGCACGGCGGAGTCCGGCCAGATGAGGGGTTCTCCCGCGTCAACCACGGCGAAGCCGGCGTCGACCAAGGCGGCGCCCAGGGCTTGGCGGACTGGATCTCGGACGCCGAGGAATGCTGCGAGTGGCTGGTAGACGGACAGGGAAGGCAGGCGAGCGGCTGAGGGGGCTGGCTCTCGCGCGGCGACCATGGTGTGCCTACTCTACTTCACTCCGGAGAACACAGGGTACGTTCCAGTATACGGAACTCCTCCGGAGTTTGAATATGTCGCGCGAGGACTGACAGAGAACTGCCACACCACCTTGTGACAACCCGTATTACGGGCGTTCAGCGTTCTTCCTCCAGCGCTGGGAGCACCACCTGCTCGAACACGGCCCGCACGACGCGCCGCTCGACGTAGCGGCCGGTCGTCGCGTCGAACGCGCCGGAGCAGGTAATCAGGGTCAACACGGCACCTAGCGCAGGACCAACGATGTCATCCACAGGAGCGGCGGCGTCCTCGATGCTCGCGGTCCACAGCACGCGATAGCGATACCACGCCCCTTCGGCATCGCGCAGCCATATTGCATCGCCGTCCCGCAGGCGCCCCAGCTCATAGAAGACGCCGCGCTGGCGCTGCCAATCGCGATGACCGGCCAGCACCGCGTTGCCCTGGCCACCGGCGCCGGCGCTGTATGTGTACCAGGCGACGGCTCCTGCCTCCTGCGGCGCCGGCATGGTCAGATCGTCATTCAGCGGGAAGGCGGCGACCGGCGCCCACACATCCAGCGCCGGCACGACGAGCAGCACCGGCGCCGGTCCAGCACCGCGTACCGCGCGTGCGGGTGACAGTGCCATCACCGCCGCCAGCAGGACCGCCATCGCCAGCCAGGGCCACCGGAGCATGCCACCACCCCATCACATCACAATCCCGGCCGGTGCCGCCGCACCGGTCCATCCGCCGGCGCGACGTATACTGACATCCATGGAAGATGCAGTGCCGGCGCTGGACCTGGTAGGTGGCGGCCTGGCCGAGTGGCCGTCCGGGCAAGGACCACGCGGCGAGACCATCGCCGCCGCCGCCTTCGTCGATGCCACCGGGCATGACGTGATCGCGGGGTTGCCGCACCAGTTTCACGAGGCGGGCGCGTCATGGTCCTGCGCCGCCACCTGGCAGGCCGAGCCACCGGCGCTGGTGGTGCGCGTCACGGCGCCGGTGTTGGTGAGCTTCAGCGTGCCGCTGGATCGGGTCCGTCACGGTCCGCTGCTGGCGGCAGCACGCCGCGACGGCGGTCTGTATATCTGTCCGACCACTGTCCACCTGGGCATCAACGCCCGGCTGGCGCGTGATCACAGCTTTTACTGCGCGGCCGAGTTGCCTGCGCTACTTGGGTAGCTCTTTCAACGTGGCGTCGCGCAGCCGCACCACCAGCGCATCGCGGCGATTGAGCAGGCCGGCGCGGCGCGAGACGAAGTAGCGCACCTGCTGAAGTGAGGGAGTCCCGCGCACCGCACACAGATCCCGGCTGTATGTCCACAATTCGGACGCGGCGACCGAAAGCTCCCACACGCTGGACAGAGCGGCGTCTGCCTGGCCGGTGGTGCGCAGGTCCCGCTCAATCTCAGTGATGGCGTCATGCAGGTTGTACGCCTGATCGGCCAGGCCGGCCGCGCGCTGGTCAGTACGCTTGCGACCCAGTTCCGCCGGGTCGACCGCCAGCGTGGCGCCGCTGAGCCGGTCGAACTCACGCACTGCCAGCAGATAGCGATCCAGCGGGTCCGGCGTACGCGCCATCTCCAGCAGGCCACGAGTATCCTTCGCCGGCCGGCCGGTGCGCCGGCGGCGGGCAGGGGCGGCCAGTTGTGCCCGCGGCCCGGGCCCGCCCGACAGCCGCCGCACCAGACGAAAGCCGAGGTAGCCGGCGGCCGCCAGCGCTGCCGTGGCCAGCGCCAGCACCACCAGCGCCAGCACCAGACTCAGCGCGATGATGCCCAGGATAGCGGCAACGATCACGCGCCCCGGAGTCCAGCGCCGGCGCAGCAGGCGCCCTCTGCTGCCGTGCCAGCGGTCAACGTACACGCGCATACCGGGTTCCCCTTTCACGCCGGAACGTGTCCAGGGTATCACGGCCGCGGCCGCCTGTTCAGGCCCCAACCGGCGCTGTGGCGCGGTGTAGGTCCTCCACCAGCCGTGCCAGCCAGCGCTGGTCATCCTCTGTGCGCGGGTCAAACGTCAGGTTGATGCGGTCCAGCACGCCGCCGAACCGTTCAACGATGCGCGCTCCCAGTTCCTCGCGCGGGGCGACGATGGCGACTTCATCGACGATCGCATCTGGGAGTAGGGCGGACATCGCCGCCCAATCGTTCTTCAGCGACAACTCACGCAGCCGGTCCGCAATCTCACCCCAGCCGTAGGGCTCGAACACCGGCCGGTAGGCACGGGTGGAGGCGTAGAAGGCGATCTGCCGGCGTGCCGCCTCGCGCTCGCGGTCCAGCTCTGCCGTGGTGGCGCCGGTGACGGTGAAAACGCCCGAGCCAATCTCGAAACCAGCCCGCGACCGGCCGGCACGGCGCAGGCCGGCTGCAATCGCCGGGACTGCTGTCTCACGCAGATAGCGCGGCGTGGAGAAGCGATGCAGCCGTACACCGTCGCACACCTCACCGGCCACGCGGCACATCACCGGGCCAACCGCGGAGACGGCCACCTGGGGTGGATTACACGGGATCGGGCCGGGGTTATTGTTCGGCGACATCAGCGTCAGCGTGTAGTGCTGTCCGCGGAAGTCGAGCGGCGCGCCGGTCTGCCACGTTTGCCAGAGCGCGCGCATCGCCTGAATGTACTCGCGCATCCGTGGTCCCGCCGGTCCGGTCCAGGCAGTGCTAAACCGCCGCTCATTGACACCCTTGACCTGCGATCCCAAGCCAAGAAGCAGCCGCCCGCCGGAGTAGGCTTGAAGGTCCCACGCCTGATAGGCGGTGACGGCCGGGCTGCGGGGAAAGGCGAGGGCGATGGCGGTTCCCAAGGTGAGGGAGGAGGAGTGCTCCGCAGCCAGCACCAGCGGTAGGAACGCATCGTGAGCCGTCTCCGTACTGACAACGCCATCGAAGCCCAGCCGCTCCGCCATGCGGACCGCATCCGGCACCCGCGCCAAACCGTCCAGGCGCAACGTCAGTTCAACCTGCATGGCGATGGCTCCTTCAGTTGGTTGCGTTGCGCGGATGACCGGGAGGGGTACCGGAGGGGTTGAGCTTGTTGCCGTCCCAGGTATACGTGATGGTCACCGGCGGCAAGCTGGGGCAGCAACCGGGATCATTGTCAGCAAAGTGGGCATAGGTGATGGTGAACTTGTCCTGATCCACGGCGCGGATGTCCAGAATGGTGGCCGAGGCGTTGAGCGTGTCCGTGCCCAGAAACCGCGTGTCGATGAAGATGAAGGCGATCTGACAGCGCCCCGTCGCCGAGCCGATACAGATCCCCTTCTGCACATACAACCTCTCCCGCCCTGACGTCTCTACCACGACGACCTCGCCATCCGGCCGGTACTCCCGTGCCAGCATCCGTACGCGAATCGCGGCCTCGATGGCCGGCGATGCCGTGGGGGTACGGGTCGCCGTTGCCGTGCGAGTAGCAGACGGTGACGGCGTGCGTGCTGGCGATGGCGAAGCGGAACGGGCTGCCGATGGTGCCGGCGTTGCGGTGGGGGCAGCGGTGCGGGCAGACGTCGGCGATGCGGTCACCGTGACCGCTACGGTCTGTGGCGGGGAGGCAGTGATTGACGGTGTGGGCGCTGGTGGCTGCTCCTCATCACTGCGGGCGATGATCACGCCGGCTCCCAGAGCGACCGCAGCCAGCGCGCCCAGGCCTCCGAGAAACAGCGGTAATGCCCGGCGCGCGCCGGTGGCGGAGGAAGCGGGCCGGTGCGAAGCAGGCACGGGCGCGGGCTCAGGACGCGGTGATGCGGGCGCGAGCGACTGCGGGTCCACCCGGATGGTTACGGCGGAGTCGATATCCCGGGCTACGCCGGCGGGTGGTGGCGCCGGTGGTATGCCGGCCTCCGCAGCCGGCTCGGTTGGGGAAACCGGCACCGGTGCGTCAGCCGGTGGAGCGGCGGCGCTCAGCTGCAGCAGCTCAGCGAAGGCCAGTGCGCCATGCGGGCGACGGTCCGGGTTCTTAGCCATGGCTTCGGCCACGGTGACTACCACGGCGAGAGGGAGGTCCGGGCGCAGCGCGCTCAGGTCCGCCGGTGCGGCATGCACGACCTGATCCATCACCCGGAGTGAATCGCCCAGGAACGGCGCCTGGCCCGCCAGCATCACGTACACCGTCGCGGCCAGTTGATAGACATCGGTCTGCGGTGAGATAGTGCCGCCCTCCAGCACCTGCTCCGGCGCCATGAAGCCGGGCGTGCCGACCATCAGGCTGCTGGTCACCGTGGTGGAATCGAGGTCACGGGCGACACCGAGATCCAGCAGGACGGCCCGGCCGGTGTGCGCTTCGATCAGGATGTTAGAGGGTTTGACATCGCGGTGGATGAGATTGCGGGCGTGCACCGCATCCAACGCCGCGGCCACCTGGGAGATGATCGTGACCGTCTCATCCAGCGGCAACGGTCCACGCCGTTCCAGCACGGTTTCGAGCGATGGCCCCTCAACCAGCTCCATCGCGATATAGGCGGTTTCGCCGGTTTCGCCCGCATCGTGCACCTGCACCATGTTCGGGTGGCGAACACGAGCCAGTACCCGCCCCTCGCGCACAAAGCGGTCGCGGATGCTGTGATTCCGCGCTAGGTGGGGATGCAGCACCTTGAGCGCGATGGCACGGTCCAGCACAGGATCATGCGCCCGGTACACCATGGCGAAGCCGCCGGAACCGAGTGTCTCCTTGATCTCGTACCGGCCGCCCACCGGCGGTAGTGCTGCCATCGATCCCCCTCAGCCGCCATCAGCGGCTACTTCACCGCCTGCACTCTCTCTAGGTGCGCGATCCCCGAACGTGCCAGGTCACACGCCGCCTGGTTGTTCCCCCGTTGCTTGTCCGTCTCCAGCAGTGATACGCCCCACACCTGCGTGTTCTTCACCAGGACAATGCAGTAGGAGACGCCGCTTTGCTCACCATCGTCGTTGGTATACGTGGCGGTAATGCCCTGCGCCGGGGTACTGAATCCGGTGGGGTTGAACGTGCTGTTGATCTTGACGTTTGACTCCGCCGAAACCCCGACGTCGTAGCGCGCCTTAGCATCTTTCTCCGTTTGGTAGACGCTGTAGACGATGGCGTTCCCCGCCCCCGTGCCGCCACCCGTCACGCCAACGCTCACGACGCCGACGACGTTATGCTTGCCGTCTTCCTCGTCCGGTTCACTTTCGTCAACGTTCGTCGCCGCGTATCCCTTTGGAAGCACACTGTTATCAAACGGCGTGGCAAGCAGGGCTTCGTAGGTTTCCTCAGGCGTGCGCAGCTGGGCCGCCACGGTAGTCACAGGAGTGGGGCTATCATCGTCACCGCCGCCGGAGCCCAGTGCAAAGAAGGCCACCGCTCCCAAGAGAACGACCGCGGCCACGCCACCAAGGATCAGCGGCAGCGGGCTCTTCTTGGCTGCTGCGCCGGGCGCCGCCGGCACGGGCCGTTGCACGGGCGCGGTGGGCGCCCCCTGGAAGCCGGCGGCCGCACCGTATCCAGACGGCGCCGCCGGAGCGGGCATCCCACGGGGCGCCGCCGCCTGGCTGCCGGGGGGCGGCCCTGCTGGTGGCATGGCCGGATGCGCCACCGGGGCGCTGAAGCTGGCGCCGGAAGCCGCTGCCCGCAGCGCCGCCGCGAACGCCTGCGTCCCGTGCGGGCGCTGGTTGGGGTCCTTGGCCATCGCCCAGCCAATCGCTTCAATCACCGGCTGCGACAAATCAGGCCGGATGGCGCGCAGATCCGGCGGCATGAAGCGCACGATGGCGTCCAGCACCTGGATGGTGTCGCCCTCATACGGCGGCCGGCCGGTGAGCAGCGCGTACGCCGTCGCGCCCAACTGATAGACATCGGTCTGAGGGGTGACTTCGCCACCGGCCTGCACCTGCTCCGGCGCCATGTAGCCAGGGGTGCCGACTATCCAACCGGTGGTCATGGTGGCGTTGGACATATCCCGCGCAACGCCGAGGTCAAGCAGCATCGCCCGGCCGCTGCCATCCTCGACCATAATGTTGGCCGGCTTGATGTCGCGGTGTATCAAGTGCTGCGCGTGTACGGCTGCCAACGCGGCGGCCGCCTGGTCCATCACGGCGACCAGGTCCGCCAGCGGCATGGGGCCGTGTTCCTTGACGATGTCTTCCAGCGGCCGGCCCTTGATCAGGCGCATGGCCAGGTAGGCTGTGCCGTCGGCCTCGCCGCAATCCCACACCTGCACGACATTCGGGTGCTCAACGCGTGCCAGCGCCCGGCCCTCGCGCACGAACCGCTCGCGCACCGTGGCATCGCGGGCGAGGTGCTGATGTAGCACCTTGAGCGCTACCTCGCGGTCCAGTACCGGATCATGGGCACGATACACGGTGGCGAACCCACCAGCGCCCAGTTCGCTACGAATCTGATACCGGCCCACGGCCTCACGCTGGCCCGCCACTTCACAGCCTCCTCACACGCCGGCTGAGTATATCACGCCCCTTTTTCCCTCTCCGTCGCCTGCGCGACGCGCCGCCGCACGCCATAATAGAATCAGCAGCCACGCTGCTGCAGACCACGCCGGGGTCAGACCGTGCCCTTCGAGCAGATCGCATCATTTCTCACACGCATCAGCACCGACGAAGGTTACTGCCGCGGTTTCCTGGACGCACCGGAAGAGACCGTCAACCAGACTGATATGGAGCCCGCCGAGCGGTGGGCCGTGGTCGAGTCGTTGCTCGACGCGGACAGCGAACGCGACTTCTTCAACCTGCTGCGTACCCGCCTGGCCGTGATCGGTATCGCCATCGGCACGCCCCCGCGCGGTGTCGAGCGCATCTTTGCCGTACCATGGACGCCAATCCCGCGGCCGTTAGAGTAGGCCGAGGAGGTCACCGCCATGCGGGTCGACGACTATCTGTATCTCCCCCGCAGCATCGCCAGCGGATACGAACAGCAACAGGTGTCGCGGGCGGAGCCGGTGCCGTTTACGCCTCTGCGCTTTCCGATCAATCAGTCGCGTTTTGCGCTGGTCACCACGGCCGGCATTTGGGACACCACCACGGACCAGCCGTTTGACTACGCGCGCGAGCAGCGAGAACCGCTGTGGGGTGACCCGACCTACCGCGTCATCCCCCGGGACTTCCGCCAGGAGCGCATCGGCGCCGGTCACCTGCACCTGAACAACGATGACCTGCGCGCCGACATTAACATCGCCCTACCCATCACCCGGTTGATCGAGCTCGAGCGGGCGCGGGAGATCGGCTCGCTCGCGCCCAGTCACTACTCGTTTATGGGCTGGCAAGGGCGCGGGCCGGACGGCCAGGGCAACACCGCCGCATGGGAACAGCAGTACGCCCCTGAGGTGGCGCGGCGGATGGTCGATGAGGGCGTCCATGCCGCGGTCATCACCCCCACCTGACCGGACTGCTGCCGCAACGTGCCCGTGCTGGCGCGTGTGATTGAGTCGTTCGGCATCTCGACGATCGTGGTGACGATGATGCCCAACTACGCTGAGCGCTGCGGTGTGCCCCGTGCAGCCGGTGTCGCCTATCCGTTCGGCCACCCCTTTGGCCGGCCGGGCGACGTGCCGATGCAACTGGCCGTCATCCGCGATGCGCTGCGGCTGCTGGCCGCCGCCACCCACCCCAACACCGTCACCCACCTGCCTTATCAATGGCCCGAGCCACAGGAGATCGCCTATAAGGCATGGCAGCCGCGTGAAATGTCGCCGGTCGTGCGCTTCATGCGTGAACGTACGCTGGCCGCACGCGCCGAGCGCGAACGCGCCACGCCGGAGCCAGGAACACCGCCATGACAGCGTCTCCAGACCGAACCATGTCCCCGGCAGCGCTGGCCCAGCTGTTCGATCACACGCTGCTCAAGCCTGAAGCCACCGAGACGCAGATTCGCCGCCTGTGCGAGGAGGCGATCCAGGAGGGCTTCTACGCGGTTTGTGTCAATCCCTACTGGATTCCGCTGTGCGCCCAGGTACTGACCGGCAGCGCCGTCGCCGTGTGCGCGGTGGCGGGGTTCCCGCTGGGAGCCAGCCGCTCACCGATCAAGGCGGCGGAGGCTGAACGAGCAGTGCGGGACGGCGCAACCGAGATCGACATGGTGCTCAACATCGGGCAGTTGATGGCGGGCAACCGCGAAGCAGTCGCGGCCGACATCCGCGCTGTACGCGGGGCCGTGCCGGGGGCAATGCTGAAGGTGATCATCGAGTCGGCGTTGCTGCCGTCATCCCTGCGGGGCGAGGCGACCGCCATCGTGCGCGACAGTGGCGCTGATTTCGTTAAGACTTCCACCGGCTTCCACGCCGCCGGCGGCGCAACTGTCGATGATATCGCCTTGCTGCGCTCCGTGGCGGGCGGTCGCCTCAAGGTCAAGGCATCCGGCGGCATCCGTGACCTGGCCACCACGCTGGCGATGGTGCGAGCCGGGGCGGACCGCATTGGCGCCAGTGCCGGTGTCGCCATCCTGCGCGAAGCGCGCGGGCAAGTCTGACCGGGCGACGTCACCGGCGCAAACGGCGGATCAGCGAGCCCGTCGCCGGGTCCCACAACATCGCCGTGCGGTCCTCCCCCACCGCCGCCAGCCTGCGGCCGTCCGGCGTAAACGCCAGTGCCGCCACCTGCGCCGTGCCAGGCATCGACAGCGTCCGCACTACCGCGCTGGTCACACGCTCGATGACGATGATACTGCCCAGACTCGTGGCTGCCAGCAGACTGCCATCCGGGCTAAGGGCCACCGGCGCCATCCCCTTATCCCACCCCAGCCGGCCTACCTCGTTGCCATTCCTGACGTCCCACACCACGATGCGCTGATCGCCGCGCACACCGTCCGTCGCGCCGATCAGCCACGCTCCATCGCGCGTGGGCGCCAGCGAAATCACGGTATCTTGCAGGCCGGTGAACCTCGCCTGCTCAGTGCCATCCGGCAAAGACCATCGCCGGGCTATGCGGTCTGCGCCGCCGGAGTACAGCGAGTTGCCGTCCGGGGCGAACGCCAGCGCCCGCAGCTCACCGCGGGATGCCTCCACGGTAGCCAGCGGTCTCCCGGCCGCCACCTCCCACACGGTGACCGAGCCGTCTTGGCAGCCGGCCGCTACCCGGCCCCCATCCAGCGCAATGGCGACGGCTAGCGTCCCCGTGCGGTCGCGACTACGCTCCGTTGCCGGTAGTAGTTGGGCCTGCTGTGTGCCGGTACGCAGATCCCAAAGCGTGACGCCGCACCCCGCCCGCGCACCAGTGGCAACGGTCCACCCTACCGGCGTCAGCGCCACAACGCCGCGATCGCCGGTGTCGAGCGTGCGGATGGGGTAACCAGAGGAGGTATCCCAGACGGTAACGCGCCCCTGACGCGACGCCGCGATGGCCTGTTTGCCATCAGGGCTGAAGGCGATAGCGCGCAAGTCTCCGTCATCACCGCCGCCACTGCCGCTCATGGCGTTGTTCGCAATTGCCAGCATGATGGCCACGAACCCCGCCACGGCAGCCAGGAAGCCGGCCACGCCCAGCACGATACCCAGTGCCCGACGCTGCCAGGACTGCAGTGGCAGGGGAGGGACGCTGACCGGATGGAAGCCCGCTGGCAGCCCGCAGCCAGGGCAGAACAATCCGTCCGGCACCAGCGCCGTCCCGCAGCGGGCACAGGCGGCGATCGCTTGATTGGTGGAGGTGATGGCGGCGTTCATGGCTTCTTCACCGGTGCTGGCAGCGGAATGTACGGCGTCTCTTCTAGGATGTGATCCAGCCGGTAGGAGACGGAGCCAGCCGGACAAGCAAGCAGGCCGTTGTCTGTCGCACCGAAACTGATCGTGAGTTCCACCACGCGGCCGCGATCGATGAGCCTCCCATTGACGGTCCACTTGAACACCGGGTTCTTTGGCTTGATGGTGAAGTTGCCCTGTTCGTCCCAGGGGGAGGACTCGCCCCAGACGTCGTCATGCTGGCTGATCGTCGAGCCGTCCTTGTAGCTGCAGGTGTGCTCGTACCGCAACATCTCCAGGATGATGATGTTCGACTGGTTGTTGAGGTAGACCTGCCGCCAGGCCAACACCAACGGGTCAGGCTGGCCAGTGGTGGAGCCGTCGGAGATCCGGCCGCCGAACCACGGTGTCTGAAGCTGGATAGCGCCCGCCTGCAACAGGTGCCAGCCGCGCTCGACCTTCGCATCGAAGAAGCTGAACACCCCTACCCGGCGCTCAGCCTGCTCCCCGAATATCACCTCCAGCGGCGCGCCGAACGGTTGCGGCTGCCCAGCGGCACCCTGCGTCATCAACTGCATGGTGTAGCGCATCCGCACGCTCTCAACCTTCTTCGACTCCGCCTTGAACTCCTTGGGAATCGCAGCGAACTCCGGCGGCGCAATGGGAGCTTTCACATGCAGGCGTACCGCCGCCGCGCGTGACTGCGCCTTGGTGACGTCGTCCGGCTGGGTCACATCCGCCAACGGCAGCTCAACATCGACGTTGCCATCACGGCTACGCAGCCGCGCCGTAAGCTTGAGGTCCTCAAGCGGCACCGTCTTCCAGTCCTGGTTCACGGGGATGTTCTGCACGGCCTTGGCCTGCTGCACGACCTGAAGCGGCAGATGGAAGCGGATGAACTGCTCATCCGGCATCGTGTCATAGACGTAGCTGGGCCAGTTGCGGTCCTCGCGGTAGCGGCGGTATGGCAGCGTGCTCGGCGCGTTCTTCGCCAGCTCGGTTTCTGGGGTGGTCGTGCCAACGGTGCCGGAGAGGTTCTTGGCGTACAGCCGGTCGTAATCGAGATACCAGCCGAGCGAGCCGTTGCGGATGCGGATGTACTGGTCGAAGTCGTTGCCTTTGTCGGCGCCGGAAAGGAAGGCCAGCAGCAGCACCGGCGGCAGCTTCGTGCCGTTGTAGCCCAACCGACCACCATCCGGGATCGAGCGGATCTCCTTCAGGTAGCCGGTATCTGCCCGTTCCAGCGCGTAAGCCAGCGCTGCTGATACCAGCAGCTTGGCCACGCTACCCTTCAGGTCAGCCTCTGTTGCGGTGAAGGTCAGCGGGCCGGCGGTCAGCTTTCCTTTCTGCGATAGCACCAGCGCATCGAGCGCCGCCCCGGTGCCGTCCCCCACGGCGACCGTCTCGTAGTTCGCCCGGATGTAGGCGGTGGCATCGGCGTCGGCATTGCTCAGTTTCAGGTCATACGCCGTCTCCACCAGTGCCCAGGTCAGCCCGGCCAGCACCAGCGCGCCGCCGGTCAAGCCGGCCGCACCGGCGGTGGCGATGTACTGCGCGGCGCCGTACAGCGCCGGCCCCCAGCGCAGCACATATTCATCCGACAGCTCCAGGAACCACGTCCACCAGTCCAGGTTGACGGTGCGGGAGGAGAACAGCCGCAGGGTCAGCACCATGGAGGGCGCGCCGCCCTGGTAGCTGGCCTTCTCGCGCGCCAGCCAGCCGCTGCGGTCCAGACCGGGCACGGCGTTGGGCGGCAATTTGATGTCTGCAAACTTGAGGTCACCAACCCGCTCCAGCACGCGTAGGTCAAACAGGCCCTCATAGGGCGCCGTCACGACGTCGCTGCTCATCAGCCCCAGCACGAAGTCGAGCCCCCACGGGGCATACTCTGCCAGCAGCCGCTCGGTTGCCGCACGTACCGTGACGCCGTACACGTCGTCCGGGACCATGCCGCGGACCGGGTCGGGGATGATCGTCACCCCTTCCAGCAGGGCGAGCGGCTGGCGGCGCAATTCGCGCAACGCGCGCAGGCCCAGGTCGTAGTCGCCCCAGGCCGTCGCCTCGGGCACGCCACCCGCCAACCGCAGTTCTTGGCGATACGCCTCGTCCTGATAGCCTTTGCTCACCCGGATACGCAGGTTCTGATAGGCGTTGAGCAGCAGGTTGCGGAGGGTCTGCTCCTGGCTCTGGTAGGAGCTGGAGACCCGCAGCGCGTCGGAGGGCTGCACGGCACCGCTCTGTTTCGGTGGCATGGCCAGCGCCGCCTTGTCCGTCCACAGCAGCTGCTCCGCCTTGATCACCTCGGCGACC
>CAUJGQ010000048.1 GCA_963170165.1 Chloroflexota bacterium
CCGCGCGCAGGCAGGCCTCCACCTTCGGAATCATCCCGCCCGCCACCACGCCGGCCGCCATCATCGCCCGCGTCTCTGCTGCGGAAATGCGGGCCCGCACCACGCCATCACCGTCCTTGACCCCGGGCACGTCGGTGAGGACCGTCATCTGCGCCGCGCCCAGCGCCGCCGCTACTTCACCAGCCACCGTATCAGCGTTGATGTTGAGCAGCGGGCTGTCACCGGCGGCCGCGTGCAGGTCGTAGCCGATGGGCGACAGCACCGGCATCAGCCCGGTGGTCAGCAACGCTTGCAGCAATGCCGGCCGCACCTCCGTGATGGCGCCGACGCGCCCCAGCTCAGGCTCTCGCACCTCTGCGACGATGGTGGGACCATCGACGCCGGAGATGCCTGCCGCCCGGCCACCGAGAGCGTTGATGGCGCCGCTCAGCTGCTTATTCACTAGTCCAGCCAGCACGGCCACGACCACATCGAGGGACTGCGGATCTGTCACGCGCAGCCCGCGCACGAACTGCGTGCCGGCGCCATGAACCTTCAGCCAGGCTGTCGCCTGCGGCCCGCCGCCGTGAACCACCACGACTGGAACACCCTCACGCTGAAGCCGCACCACGTCCTCAAGCGTGGTGTCGTGCGCCCCCAGCGTGCTGCCGCCGATCTTTATAACGAGGGTCTCTGCCACCCCTGCTTCCTTCCTTGCGCAGCCAGCCGAGCAGGTGGCGCGTGTTATGTCGTGTACTCGGCGTTGATCTTCACGTAGCCTTCGGTCAGGTCGCAACCCCAGGCAGTGGCGTTGTGCACTCCGGCGCCCAGGTCGGCGGTGATGATCACGTCGGGCCCAGCCAGCGCCGCCAGCGTCGCCTGCTGGTCAAAGTCGTGCGGGTAGCCATCGGCGTACATGACCACCTCGCCGATCAGCACTCGCGCTTTCGCCAGGTCAATCTGCGCGCCGGAGCGGCCCACAGCCATCATCACCCGGCCCCAGTTGGGATCGTTGCCGTACACGGCGCTCTTCATCAGCGGCGAGGCGCTGATAGTCCGTGCCGCCGCCCGTGCCTCGTGGTCGCTGGCGGCGTTGAGCACCCTGACCTCAATCAGCTTGCTCGCCCCCTCACCATCTCGGGCGATCTCCTTTGCCAGGTGGCGGGAGACAGCGGTGACCGCCTCTTGCAACAACGACCAGGCCGCGCTGTCGGGATGAATCGGCGGCCCCTCTGCCGCGCCGTTGGCGAACAGCGTGACGGTGTCCGACGTGCTGGTATCGTTGTCCACCGAGATCATGTTGAATGTGTCTCGCACCGCCGTGCGCAACAGCCGGTTGATGTGCTCTTTGTCAACGGGCGCATCAGTAGTGAGGAAGCCAAACATCGTCGCCATATCCGGGTGAATCATGCCCGAGCCCTTGGCAATACCGCCGGCCGTGTAGCGGCGGCCGCCGTATTCGAAGGTCGCGGCGATGCGTTTGGGGCACAGGTCGGTCGTCATGATCGCGCGGGACAGCGGCTCACCACCATCGCGCGACAGCTGCACCTGGGGGATCGCGCTAGCGATGCGGTCCATTGGCAGCAGCCGCCCGATGACGCCGGTGCTGGCGACGGCCACAACGTGCGGGTCGCAGTTGAGCTGCTTGGCAGCGAGCTCCGCCATCGCTATGGCGTCGTTGAGCCCCTGCTCGCCGGTGGCGACATTGGCACAGCCGGAGTTCACCACCAGGCCGTGGGCGCGGCCGTCTGCCAAGTGGCGGCGAGAGATGATCACCGGAGCGCCGGGGACGGTGCTCTGGGTAAACATGCCGGCGGCGCTGCATGGCCGGTCCGAGCCGAGGATACCGACATCGAGGCGGGGCTTGCTGGGGTCTTTGACACCCGCAGCTACGGCGCCGGCGACGAATCCGAGCGGCGAGGTGACGGTACCATCGGTTATCAGCTGGATCGCATGGGAAACAGACATCACAGACCCTTTCGCATTGCTGGGCGCGGCGGACGCGCGGCGGCACAGACGCGGAGATGGCCCCGACATGCGGGGCTAGCGTCGTGCGCGGGTGCAAAGCGAAGGGAACCGATGAGCAGCCATGCGCGTTCGCCTGTTGGGGTACCGGGGGAGTATAGCAGCATGTGCGCAGCTCCGCGAGCCGGTAGCCAGCCGCCAGGGTCCTCGCTCCCGCCGGCCTGTTCAGGTTGATGGCTGACGCACCAACCCGTCGACACGCGATGGAGGCAATGCATGACGGACAGCGAGCTACGGCTGTATCGGGAGCTAGCGGACTGGTATCACCTGCTAACCCAGCCGGAGGAATACGCCGATGAGGCCACGTTCTTCTTGCGGGTGTTTGCCGAGGAGCTGGGCCGCCCGCCCGTATCGCTCCTGGAGTTGGGCTCGGGTGGCGGCTGCATGGCCACTCACTTTCCGGCGGAGATGCAGGTGACGTTGACGGATATCGCACCGGAAATGCTGGCGATCAGCCTCGCCGTCAACCCTGGCCGCGAGCACATCCAGGGCGACATGCGCACGTTGCGCCTGGGACGCCGGTATGACGCGGTCCTGGTGCATGACGCCATCTGCTACTTGTTGACTGAGGCGGACCTGCTGGCGGCGATGACGACCGCGTTCGCGCATCTGCGCCCTGGCGGCGCCGCCATCTTCGCGCCAGACTACGTGCGGGAGACGTTCACGCAGCGCACGGACAGCGGCGGATACGACCGCGCCGGGCGCACGCTGCGATACCTGGAGTACTGTCGCGACCCGGACCCCACCGACACGACCTACCGCGTGGATTACGTATACCTCTTGCTTGAAGACGGAGAGCCGCCGCGCGTAGAGCATGATGTCCACATCGAGGGCTTGTTTTCGCGGGCGAGCTGGCTGACGCTTCTGCAACGGGCGGGCTTCTCCGCTCGGGTCTGCGCACACGGGGCCGTGGAGGAGGAATTCGGCGAGCTACCGGTGTTCGTCGCGCGCAGGCCGGACGCGGGAACAGGCGAGAACTGACGGCAGCCTTCGCAGGAAGCAACAGGCTCCGTGCCGCTGCCGCCCGCCGCGTGGCGGTGCTAGCGCGCGGTGGAGACGATTTCACCTGCCATGCCGGCACTTGGGCAGAGATCCGCAAGCGGGCAGCGGTGGCAGGCCGGCGCGCGCGCCGTGCACGTGTGGCGGCCATGCTTGATCAGCGCCACATGGAAGGCGTACATGTCCGCCGGGGCGACCTGTGCCTCCAGCAGTGGATGCGCCTTCGCCTCGCTGACGGCGGGACTGATGAGTCCCAGGCGGCGGCTGACCCGGTAGACGTGTGTATCCACGGGCAGCGCCGGTAGGCCAAAAGCAAACATCAACACACAGGCGGCGGTCTTGGGTCCGACACCTGGAAGTTCCATCAGCCAGCGGCGGGCACCGTCGAGCGACTGCTCGGCCAGGAAGCTGAGGTCATAGGCGCCCTGTTCCGCTCGGATCCGGCGCAGCACGGCCTGAATGCGCGGCGCCTTCTGCCGCGCA
Organism: Chloroflexota bacterium; assembly: GCA_963170165.1. GTDB lineage: Bacteria > Chloroflexota > Dehalococcoidia > CAUJGQ01 > CAUJGQ01 > CAUJGQ01. Next base: position 3,487 of record CAUJGQ010000048.1, read on the forward strand.
AGCCCGCCATCGCGGATCGCCTCGGCCACGGCCTCAACCGGCGCGTCTGCGATGGCGTCCCAGTCCGCAAAGCGTGCGAGCAGGCGGGCGAAGGCTTTTCCGGACAGGGTATCGTTGGTGTGCTGCGACAGAATCGTCAGCACCAGTTCCGCCACGGGGCCATGATGCGGCCGCCATTGCAGGTCACCGTACTCGCCTCGCAGGCGATCAAGAACCGCATCAGGGTCAACAGCAGCGGTCATGGTTCGGCACGACGCAGCAGCGTAGCGGCGACAGCGGGGAGGACCGACCAGCGCGCACGTGGCAAATCGTAGCCGGCGTCACACCGCAGCACGCGGACCAACGACTGCCAGAGAAAAGGAATGCGGCTGCTCAACCGAAAGGTCCGCCACGGCGCCATTCGGATGGCACCGCAAAACAGCCGGGCGCTAGTGCGAGCGGCGCGCAGCTCCGGCATGAGCCGGCGGTCAGCCTCCCGTGCGTTCGCACCGAGCCGCCGCCTGCCGTCTACCAGCGCGCGGGCCGCATGCCGGGCCGCAGACGGGCCGGACCGGATGGCATAGCAGATCCCTCCTTCGCTGACTTCGTCTGCCAGTCCGGCCCCGTCGCCGAACAGCGCTGCGCGGTCCCCGGCGATCGGCTCGGTACCGCGGCGGGAATTGATCTTGTACCCGACCAGCCGGTTCAAATGGCCCCGCAACCCACCCCGGATATCCCGCCCACACGCGGACAGTAAGACAATGCCCAAAGACAGGAGCGACCGCTTGGGGAACAGCCAGGCGTGATCCCAGGGGCGGCAACCCGAATCCAGCTTGATAATCCCGCGACACTGACCCAGCGACTCCAGCGAACCGCGTACCTGCGCCTCCAAAGACACGCTCTGCGCCGGGCCACGACCCAAGCCAAGCGCGCCGCTGGTGACGCTGTTCGCTCCGCCCGCACCGAGGACCGTCCAGCACCGCGGGCCGCTCTCGCCGGCCAGCAGCCGGAAGCCATCTCCGTCACGCGGTACGCCGCGGACCGTGATTCCCTCTTGGATGCGGACGCCGGCCAACCGCGCCTGCGCGACAAGCCTGGCGTCAAACCGGTCGCGCATGACCATGCGGGCCACGCGCACATGTGACCAGCGAGTGAAGCCATGGCGGCCCACATACGTGAAGTTGAAGCCGGAGATGCTGTCCTCGATCACGGGTGTGATCGGCAAGTCCAGCGCAGCCGCGGTGCGTGCCGGAATACCGCCGGCGCAGCTCTGGTAGCGCGGCATCCGTGCCCGTTCCAGTGCCAGCGCCGTGACTCCCGAATGTGCGAGCTGCCGCGCCGCCGTGGCGCCGGCCGGCCCGGCGGCGGTGACCGCTCCATCCACGTCGAAGCTCATGAGCGCAGTATACCGGGCCCCGTTCGCCTCCTGCCCGTCCGCGTGCGATAGTGGGGGAGGCGCATCCTGCCCCGGGCGAGGCTGAGCGTGGAGCACCTGCGCATCAATGCGATTCCGGCCCTGCGCGACCCAGTGCTCGTGCTGGCGTTCGCCGGCTGGAACGATGCCGGACAAGCGGCCACCGGCGCGGCCCGCTTTCTCGTCAACACATGGTCGGCCGAGCGAAGCGGAGATATCGACCCCGAGGAGTTCTACAACTTCTCGGAGCAACGGCCTACCATCCGCGTGATCGATGGCCTGCTGCGCGAGATCGACTGGCCAGCCAACGAATGCTATGTACACCGCGATCAGCGGCTGGCACGCGACTTCGTGGTGCTGGTCGGTGTCGAGCCTCACCTCCGCTGGCGGTTGTTCGCCGATGTCGTCATCGACCTTGTGTCCCGCTGCGGGATCACCCTGGCGCTGACACTGGGCGGGTTACTGGCGGATGTCCCGCATACCCGCACCGTACGCGTCACCGGCGCCACTACCGACGACAGCCTGCAGGAGCGGTTCACCGGCCTGACCGTCTCGGGGTCGCGCTACGAGGGTCCCACCGGCATTCTCGGTGTGCTTGGCGACCGCTTCCGGCGGCTGGGACTGCCAACTGCATCCCTGTGGGCAAATGTGCCGCATTACATCAATGCCTCTGCTAATCCCAAGGCCACCGTCGCCTTGCTGGAGCGCATCCAGGCGCTGTTCGACTTGGATTTCAGCCTAGACGAACTACGAGCCGCGGCCGGCCGCTTCGAAGAGGAAGTGAGCGAGGCCGTCGCCTCTGATGCCGACGCCCAGGCATATGTCCGTCAGCTCGAGGAGCAGGCCGACGCCGAAGAGACGCCGGTCCGCCCGCCCCTGCCCAGCAGTGAAACGATTGTGCGCGAGCTGGAAGAGTTCCTGCGCCGCCGTCAGGAGCGTGACGACGGCGAGCCAGGCCAGGGCCGCTAACGCTCCGGAGCGCTCCAGCCGGTGCGCGCGGCCCGGGGTGCCCACGCTCTTCAGATCGCGTGTGTGGCGCGGGGCTTCCACCTAGCGACGGCGCGGGCATACACTGACGCCAAGAATGGCGCGTCCCGGGAGGGTGTGAGTGGATATCATCGCGGCGCTTTTGCTGATGATCTTCATGTATGTCGTAGTTCCGGTGGGAACTTGCGTGATCATGATCGCGCTGCTGGGTGGCTCGGAACGGCTGCTGCCTGGCCCGATGCGTCGCAGTGCCCAGCGCCGCAACCAGCGCTAAGCCTCCACCGGATGCGATGGCCGCGTCACCGACCCCCGTCAGCGGGCGCCCGGCGAGTAGCAGACACCGCTGAGGTTCTTGCCCGGGCTGCGTCACGCGCACCGCAGAAACGGCAACAGCTCGTCGAGGAACGGCTGAAGCTGATCGTGATGCACCCAGTGGCCGGCGCCCCGGATCAACACCGAGCGATACTGGTGGAACGCTGACGCCTTGCCGTCCTGCTCTGGGTCCTTTGCGTGGCTCTCTGAGCCGCGGATGAGCAGTACGGGACACCGGATCTGGTTCCAGATTTCGCGTGCATCCTCGGAGTTGAACTCGTACGGCGATCGTAGCCGCACGTAGTTGTCGAACTTCCACGTGAAGCTGCCATCCTCATGGCGGCGGGCGCCATGCTCGGTCAGGTGCTGCGCCATTGCATCGGTGAGGTGGGGGTTCGCCTCACGCATCCGCTGGACGGCATCCTCCAGATCCAAGTAATGACGCGGCCGGCGCTGCTCGAACCCGCGGACCTGGCGCACGTACTCGCGCATCCGGTGGCTGGCAGGCCGGCGGCTGCCGATACCGGGCCCGAGCCCTTCGATAGCACAGACTCGCGTCACCCGCTCGGGGAACACACCTGTGTACTGCAGTGCGATGCCGCCGCCCAGCGAATGCCCAACCACCGGTAGTGGGTCACGCCCCAGCATTTCAGCGAAGGCTGCGATGTCCACCACGAAGTCGGGGACGCTGTACTGGCTGCCACGGGCATGGTCGCTGTCACCGTGTCCGCGCAGGTCTACGGCATACACGGCAAATTCCGGCAGGAGCGCCGCCGCCACGTCATCCCAGTTACGGGCGTGATCACGGCCACCATGGATGAGCAAAACCGGCGGATTCGCCTCGTCACCCCAGACATTGAAATGCAGGCGCAGACCCTGCGATCGGTAGAAGCCGGAGCGTGGTTCCCTGCCAGGCATCCCGTCGGTTCCCTTCCTCATCCGGTTACGCGCAGCACCTGTACCAGACCAGCGGCGTAGCGCGCGGTCTTGTGTGGACCAAGCCCCGCCACGCGCGCGACCTCGGCTTCCGTGCGTGGCGCCGTCCCGGCCAGAGCGCGCAGTGCGGCGTTGGGCATGACCACTTCGGGATCGACACCCAACGCCTCGCCGGTCTGCCGCCGCCACGCACGCAGCGCGTCGTACCGCGCGGTGACGCGCGGATCCGGCGGCGAACCCGACTTCGGTGGCTGCGGCAGGGGAGCTTGCATTCCCTCGCGGACGGCCGCGAGCACTCCATGCCCGTAGCGGTCCACCTGCAACGGCGTCAGTCCACAGTGGCGCAGGCTGTTGCTGTCCAGCGGCTGGGTGCGTGCCACCGCCAGCAGGGCATCATCGGTCAGTACCTTCACCGGTGGCCGGTCTTGGGCACGGGCGCGCTCATCGCGATAGGCATAGAGCGCCCGTAGCACGGCACGCCCACGTGGCGGCAGGTCGCGCGCTCCTTTAACTCGCCAGAAGCTCTCGGGGTCGAAGTCACGGTCTTCGGGTGTGCTGCGCTCGATTCGCTGAAACTCCTCTTGTGCCTCCTCCAACCGCCCACCATGTGCCAGTTGCTCGCGCAACAGGTCATGCAGGGCTGGCAGGTGACGGACATCAGCGAGGGCATAGCGCAGCGCCGGAGCGGCAATCGGACGTTCCCCCCAGTCATGTCGCTGAAAGCGCTTATCCAGCGTCACCCCGAAATGCTCGGCCAGTAGATCCGCCAGGCCGAACCGGCGCCGGCCGAGGTAGCGTGCAGCGACCATCGTGTCGAACACCGGGGCGATACCAAAGCCGAGATCCCGACGCAGGGCCAGAATGTCACCCTCGGCGGCGTGCAACACCTTGACCACGGCCGCATCGGCGAACAGATCCTGCAACGGGGTGAGGTCATCAATCGCCCGTACGTCGACCGCCCACTCGCGTTCGCGGTCGGCGAGCTGCACGAGACAGACACGCTGGCGGTAGGCGTGGAACGCGTTTGACTCGGTATCGACGGCGACCAGCGGCTGCGCGCGCAGATGGGCGGCCATGACCGCGAGGGTGGCGGGCGTTTCCACAAGCGCGGGCAGGCGGTTCATGTGGCTCCCTTGCGGGCAGCGTAGCGCCGTAGCTGGCACCGGGCAACCGCTCGGCGCGGCGCGGCAATTGCATCATTACGGTGAGCCGTTTCGTCGAGAAGGGCTTGCATCTGAATCGGAGGTATGCCACCATAACGCGGAGTTCGGGCGGGGCTCGCAAGTGCGCGCCTCCGCGTATGCGCGCCGACACCCAACCTGGCGCGGTACAGCACCACCGAGCAGGAGGAAGAAGCAGCCAATGCGCAAGAGCAGTTGGGCGACTCGCATCGTCCCCGCCGCCATCTCGGCGGTCCTCGCCATCGGGGCGATCGGTTCTGCCGCGGCCCAGTCGCCGACGCCCGCGCCGGGTGGCGGCCCCACGCCGCCGAACCGGTTCTATGGCACCGTGCAACTGGACGGCCGCGCCGCCCCGGCAGGAACGACCGTTGTGGCGCTGGTCGGCACCAACACCTGCGGCCGTGGCACCGTGGACGCCTTCGGCTATGTCGTCGATGTGGCCTCCTCCTTCACGCAGCCCGGCTGCGGCACCGAAGGCGCCACCGTCGCCTTCCAGGTGGGCTCCGTCCGTGCCACGCAGACCGGCACCTTCGCCACCGGCGCCTTCACGCAGCTCAACCTGACGGCCACCAGTCCGACGCCAACGCCGGCGCCGACGGCGGCCCCGACGGCGGCCCGCACGGCTACCCCGGCGCCCACGCCGGCGCGCACCGCTTCGCCCGCGCCGACGCCCGTGCGCACGCCGACGGCGGCGCCCGCGGCTCAGCGCCCGGCTGCCCCGGCAGCCGCGCCGCAGCCCCAGCGTCCGGCCGCCCCGGCTGCCGCGCCGCAGGCCCAGCGCCCGGCTGCGGTCCCGGCCGCGCTGCCGCGCACCGGTGCCACCAGCGCTGACACCGGCTCCGCCGCTGGCCTCGCTCTGGCCGCCTTCGCCGCCGCCGGCGCCGCCGGCGTTGCCCTGGCCCGCCGCCGCAAGTAGGCGACCGGCAGCTAATGGAACAGGCCCTCTGGTCACCCAGGGGGCCTGTGCTATTGGCTGCCGCTGCGGGCACACCGCGGCGCGTGCCAGTCGCTCGACCTCACCGGACCGTGCGACGAACGGATGCTAGGCGAGTGGCTGTAAGGCGTCCGGGACTGCCTGCTCGATGGCGCCGGTGTAGACCTGGGACAGCAGGTCCGTGAGCTCCTGCGTTTGCTTCTCGCTGAGCCGCACAAACATGCGCTCGGTCATCTCGCGACCAGGCCGCACGGTTTCGTCCAGCTTGCGGCCGCCTTCCTCGGTCAGCTCCAGCCTGATCGCGCGGCGATCCGACAGGTCCCGCACTCGGCGGACCCAGCCCTGCCGCTCCATACGGTCGATCAATCCGGTGACAGACTGCGTTTCTTGCATCAACTGCTGCGCCAGGCGTGAGGGGGTCATCGGCCCCTCGCCGTACCGGATCGTGTTGAGCGCCATCGCCTGCGGCAAGGTAACGCCGGTATGCGCGATGCTGCGCTCAATTGACTTGAAGATCACGGAGTACGTCAGATAGAGCTGACGCCATGCATACACCGGCGCCCGTGGCAGTTCTCCCTCCGGCATGCCTGCAACCCCTTTCCTGGCGGGCGGAGCTGGCCGCCGAGCCGGTCAAGTTACCATTCGGTGTAGTATGACGGGATTATTGCAGAAGGGCAAGCCTAAATATCACGGCCAGTGAAGGCGCGCGCCCTACCCATGTACTGCTGCGGCATTGCTTATGCGTATGTGGTCTGTGGATGGTGTGCACCTCCCGCCCTCTCGCAACCAGACTACCGCTATGCTGATAATAGTGGTACCCCTTTGCTTCTCGCGCGGCCCCGCGGCCCGCTATCATCAGAACGATGACGAAAGAGATCCGCCGCGCCGCCGCTGCCATCACGCTGGCCTTTGTTGCGCTGACCGGCGGACTCATCTGGTGGCAGATCGTCCGCGCCGGTGCGCTCAACCAGCAGCCTGGCAATCCCCGTGTCATCGCCGCCACCGAACGCACCGATCGCGGTACGATCTTTGCGGCCAACGGCGCTGTTCTGGTCAGCAGCGAACCCGCCGCCGGTGGCGGTTACCAGCGCATCTACCATGACCGGACGCTGGCGGCCACACTCGGCTATCTTTCTACTCGGTACGGTGTCGCTGGACTTGAGGACACGCTGAATCGCCATCTCTCCGGGCAGACTGGCGGTTCCGCTCGCGACCAGATCGTCAGCGACTTGTTGCGCGATGCGCCGCGTGGCAATGATGTCGTGCTCACCATCGAGCCGCGAATCCAGGCCGCGGCCGCGGAGGCGCTGGGCGACCGCCCCGGCGCGGTGGTCGCCATCGACCCGCGCACCGGGGCGGTTCTGGCCATCGTTTCCGCCCCTACCTATGACCCCAACCGCATCGACCTCGATGCAGCGCGATTGCTGCTGGACCCCGGGCGGCCGCTGTTCAATCGTGCTACCCAGGGACAGTATCCTCCCGGTTCTACGTTCAAGACGGTGACCGCTGCAGCCGCGCTGGATTCGGGGACGCACGCGCGCGATGCCCGCTTTCGCTGCCCCAGTGGCTACGCGGTCGGTGGGTTCGTCATCGCCTGCAAAGGCATTCCACCAGGCACGCGCGACTTCGACTTCGCCCACGCCTTTGCCTGGTCGGTCAATGCCACCTTCGCCGAGATGGCCGTGAAGATGGGGGCCGGTGCGCTCATTCAAACCGCCCGAGCGCTCGGCTTTGAGGAGCGCATTCCCTTTGACATCCCGCTGACGGTCAGCCGGCTGCTCCAGCCGGGCCGATCGTTTGACGATGTGCTGCTGGCGAACACCGGCTTCGGCCAGGGTGAGCTGGCGGTGAGCCCGCTGCAGATGGCCCTCGTGGCGGCAGCCGTAGCCAACGACGGCATGCTGATGCAGCCGCGTTTGGTCTACGAGATTCGCTCTCCTGATGGTGAAGTGCTGGAGCGGCACGAGCCGGCTGCCATCCGCCGGGCGATGTCTCCCGAAACCGCCGCCACGCTGCGCGGATTCATGGAAACCGCTGTGCGCGAGGGCTTCGGTGGAAAGGCAGCCGTTCCGGGTGTGCGGGTCGGCGGCAAGACCGGCACCGCCGAGATCGGCGCCGGCGCCCAAACGCACGCTTGGTTCATCGCCATCGCGCCGCTCGAACAGCCGTCGATTGCCGTCGCCGTCGTGGTGGAGCGCGGTGGCCAGGGCTCCGAGGTCGCAGCGCCGATCGCCGGGGCGGTGTTGAAGGCCGCGCTGGGACGCTAGCCCGACGCCGTCCCCCGGCGCCGCCTGCGGGCGCGTATAATCGGCAGTGATGAAGGCGCTGGCGCGGCTGGAAGCAATCCTGCAAGAAGTGATGGAGAGCCCGCAGCGGCTGCTCAGCCCGCGACGGCTGCACCCACTGGAGCTGGCCGCCGCCGTCACCCGCGCGCTGGAAGGCGGCATCCTGCCCGTGGGCGATGTGGTGCTGATCCCCAACCGCTACACGATCCGCCTGCACCCGGCCGACCTCGCCGAGATTGACAGTATCCGCCGCACCCTCGAGCAGGAGTTGACCGCGTTTGTCGCACGTGCCGCCGAGGAGCGCGGGCTCACATTGCGTGCCACACCGCTCGCGACGATCGTCGCCGGCAGCGACGCCCGCGGCGGCAGCATCACCGTCGATACCGCCTTTGACGAAGGCGCCGTGACTCGTGTGCAAGGCGACCTTCCCGTGACACCGGCAATGCTTGCCGGATTCACTGAACGCATTGCCCGGCCGTCACTACCACCAGCAGCTGCACCCTTGCCACCCGCCGAACTGGAAGTGCTTGACCGCCGCGGCGGCACCGAGCGCCGGGTTCCGCTCAACGGTGCGATCGTCACCATCGGCCGCCGCACCGGCAACGACATCGCGCTGTTGGATCTCGAGGTCTCCCGCCAGCATGCACGGATTGACTGTATTCCCCCACGCTATTACGTCACCGACTTGGGCAGCACCAACGGCACCCGGGTCAACGGCAAGGCCGTTGCCGGGCGCCATCCACTGCACAGCGGGGACGTTATTGAGATCGGTGGCGCACGATTGCGTTTTCGCCAGGGCGGCTGACACACCGCACATCGGCGCCCGGCATGAGGGTTTGCCCTGGACACTCACGCGCTGCTGATCCTGCGGCTGACCTTCCTCGCAGTGTTGTACGTGTTCATCTTCCTGGTTGCCCGTGCGGGCTGGCGGGACCTGCGCGGCAGCCGCACCAGCGCTCCCCGGGCAGTGGCCGAACTGACCATCCTCGACCCGGCCCGGTCCCGGTGGCAGCCAGGCGCCCGCATCACGCTAGAAACGGGCGCGGTCGTGGGGCGTGACGCGGCCGGCACGCTGGTCCTGGATGAAGACACGGTCTCAGCCCGGCATGCGACGCTGCGCCACGACCGCGGCGCCTGGTGGATCGATGACCTCGGCAGCACCAATGGCACCTTCATCAACGGCCACCCGGTACGCGGCTCCAGCAGGGTATCTGCCGGGGATGAAGTGCGCTTCGGCCATGTAGCGCTGCGGTTTGAAGGTGAGCCGCGCGGCGCTATGTGATCCGGTCGGTCTCCAGCGACGACAGGCGCAGCAGTACGGCCAGCAGCACGTAATTGATTAGCAGCGATGAACCCCCGTAGCTGATGAACGGCAGCGTGATGCCGGTGATGGGAATCAGCGCCAGGTTGCCGGCGATGATCACCAGCGCCTGTAGCGCCAGAATCCCCACACAGCCCAGCGCCAGCAACATGCCAAAATCAGTCGGCTGGCGTAGGGTGACCCGCAGGCCGCGCAGCACCACCAGCAGGTACAGCGCGATCAGCCCGAAGGCGCCGGTCATGCCCAGGTCCTCGGCGATGGCAGCAAAGACGAAATCCGTGTGCACCGCTGGGATGACGGTAGCCATGCCCCGCCCAAGGCCGGCGCCGAGCACACTGCCGTTGGCCACAGCGTAAAGCGCCTGCGTGATCTGGTATCCGGCCGCATCGGACTGAGAGAAGGGATGGAGCCAAACATCAATCCGGCCCTGGACGTAGCCGAACAGGTGATAAGCAATCAGCACATCGATGATCACCAGCGAGACGCCGACGATCACGAACGCGGTACGGCCGCTCGCGACATATAGCAGCAGCAAGGTTACCCCGGCCAGCAGCAAGGTAGCGCCTAGGTCACGCTGCCAGATCAGCACCAGGAAGGTGAGCACCCAGATCAGGCCCATGGGCGCCAGATACGGCAGCGCCGGCAGCGATACGCCACGCCAGCGGCGCACCGCGGCCCGCAACAGCAGCCGGCGATCAGCCAGGTACCCAGCCAAGAAGATGACCAGCAGCAGCTTCATCAATTCGGTAACCTGGAAGTAGAAGCTGCCGATCCCCAGCCACAGCCGCGAGCCGTTGATTTCACGGCCAAAGACCGCCGTCAGCAGCATCAGCCCCAATCCCCCGGCGGCGGCAATGTACTTGTACCGGCGCAGCCACTGCACATCGCCCAGCAGCGCCAGCGCCGTAACCATCGCCACCAGGCCGATACCGTTCCACTGGAGCTGGCGCATCGCCTGGTCCGGCTCCAGCCGCATCACGAAGATCAATCCAATGGCAGCCAGCATTGCGGTCATGGGTAGGAGTGTTTGGTCGGCGCGTGGCGCCAGCACGGTCACGGCAAGGTGAGCCGCCGTGACCGCCAGCAGGAAGACCAGACCGGCAGCCCAGATATCGACCGGCAGCTCCGGCAACGCGCCCTCCAGCTCAGCCATCGCGGCAATCGTCCCAGCAGCGACGAACAGCAGCAGGGAGCGCTCCTGCCAGCGCTCACGCAGTAACACACCCATTGGCCTATCCGTTCACGACAGCGACACCCATGGCGGCCGTCTGCCATACTAGAGTAGCACCGCGTCTCCTCGTGGCAGCCACCGCCCGCGCGCTGAGCCAGTAATGAGCGAGCCGTCAGCGGCCCATGGACCGCAGCCTCCCGCCACCCCGCCACCGGACACGTTCGGCGGCCGGTACCGGCTGGAGCGCGAACTGGCCCGCGGCGGTATGGGCACCGTGTACGCCGCGCGTGACACACTGCTGGACCGCACCGTCGCGCTGAAGGTGCTGCGACCCGAACCCGGCCGCACCATCCAGGACGAATTCTTGAAGGAAGCCCGCGCGGCGGCTGCCCTCAAGCATCCCGGTATCGCCGACGTCTATGACGCCGGTATCGAGGGCGACCTTCCGTATATCGTGATGGAGTTCGTCCCCGGCGAGACGCTGCGGCAGCACCTGGTCCGCAACGGCCCCATGCCACCGGTCCGTGCCGCGTTTCTTGCCGCCGAGGTCGCCGCCGCCCTGGAGTACGCGCACCGCAATGGGGTCGTTCACTGCGATATCAAGCCGGGCAACATTCTGCTCACCGCCGATGGGCGGCCGAAGCTGGTGGACTTCGGCATCGCCCGCGCCGAGCGCGAGCCCGACGACGGCGCCATCGTGGGGACGGTAGGGTACATCGCTCCCGAGCAGATCATGGGCGAACCGCTGGACGGCCGCGCCGACGTCTACGGGCTGGGTGCGGTCTTATACGAGATGCTCACCGGTGACCGGCCGCATGCCGGCAGCGACCTGACCCAGGCAGCCGCGCTGGCCCAGGTGTCACCGCCGCCGGCGCACGAGCGCAACGCTGCCGTGCCGCTGGCCCTGTCCGAACTGGTGGCACGCAGCCTGCAACCTGACCGAGAGCAGCGAATGCCGAGCGCCGGAGCGCTGGCCGCCGCGCTGAGTACATTCCTCGACAGCCAAAGCGCAGCCGGCAGCCGTCCCGTTGGGGCCGCTGCCCGCCAACCGCTCGGCTTCGAGCGGGCGCAGGCCACGACCGGGCGGCCACGCCGGATGCCCGTGCTGGCCCTGGGCGCCGTTGGACTACTGGCAGCGGTTGTGGCAGTGCTGGGTGCGGTGCTGGCGTTCCGGCTGCTTGATGGCGGGACCGCCCCAATCGCCGTGCCGCAGGTCACCGGCATGCGCATTGACCAGGCGGCGACGCGGATCCAGGGGATGGGTCTGACGGTGGCATCGCCCGTGGAACGCGTCCCCGGCGGGGAGCCACTGGGGACGGTGATTCGCCAGCAACCGGCGCCTGGCAACCGGCTCGCCCGATCTGCCCCCGTCCATCTCACCATCAGCGCAGGTCCTTGAATGCCGGTGTATCACTCCCGCCGGTCGCGCTTGCTCGTATGCGCTTTTGTGGCAAGCCTCATGCTCACGGCGTGCGGAGACAGTCCGGCCGCAACGCTACCAGCTTCGGCGGGGCCGCCACAGGTACGCGAAGTGACACCGGCTCAGATCAGTAATGAACGCGAGGTGTTTCTGCTTGTAGCGGGCACGGGCTTCCGTCCCGGTCTGCGGGTAGCCATCGGCCCGCATCTCGTTGGGCGCGATATCGGCGGCCAGGTGACCTATGTCAACGAGGGGCTGGCCACGGTCACCGTCGCTGCTGGGTTGCAGCCCGGTGACTACGACGTCGGTATCACCAACCTCAACGGTGAGTTCGCTAAGCTGGACCGCATCCTGAAGGTGCGGGCGGCCGCGGTGGCGACACCGGCCGGCCCAACCCCGACGCCGTCGCCTACCGTGACGCCATCCCCGACGCCGTCGCCTAGCCCCAGTCCCAGTCCTAGCCCCAGCCCGTCGCCGAGCCCGACCCGGCCACCAGCGACAGCCGCGCCGAGCCCAACGCCGAGCCCGACACCCAGCCCAACGAGGCCACCATCGCCGCCGCCCACGGCTACACCGAGCCCGACGGCCAGTCCTACGCGACCACCGACGTTGCCACCGACCGCGCCCGGCCCGCTGAACCCGTCACCACCGCGGCCAGGCACGCTGACGCCAGCGCCGGCAGGCACACCGCGCGGGTGAGGCTGGGTTTGTGGCGGACGGTGCCGGCGCGGAGGGCGGCGGTTAGCGGCGGGTGATGAGCCGGCGGATGACGCGCATCTGCGCCATGAGTACCAACGGCAGCACCGCCGCTCCCAGCAGGCCAATCGCCACTGCGTCCAGCGCCTGCTTGTTCGTGAGCAGCGCGATCCCGAACGCAGCAACAAGGCCGAAGAGCGCACCGCCGATAGCCGCCAGCCGCACCTGCGGTACCTCTTCCTGCCGTACCCAGCGCGCGAGCAGCAGCAGACCCAGCAGCGCAAAGACGATTACGACGGTGGCAGCAGCCATCGCTCAGTACCCTCGATAGCGGTTTGCGATGGGCAGACGCCGGTCCCGGCCGAAGGCGCGCGGGGAGATCTTCACCCCGGGCGGCGCCTGGCGGCGCTTGTACTCGCTGCCGTTGACGAGCCCGTAGACGCGGGTGACGGTCGCAGGGTCGTACCCGGCCGCGACCAGTTCCTCAACTGAGCGGTCCTCTTCTACATAGGCCTGCAGGATTGGGTCGAGCACGGAATAGGGCGGCAGGCTGTCCTCGTCCTTCTGGTCTGGCCGGAGTTCCGCGGACGGCGGCTTCAGCAGGACATTCTCCGGGATCACCGCCTTGCCAGCACGCTCGTTGAGGTATTGGCAGATGCGGTAGATCAGCGTCTTGGGCACATCCTTGATGACGGCAAAGCCACCAGCCATGTCGCCGTACAGCGTGGTGTAGCCGGTCGCCATCTCGCTCTTGTTGCCGGTGGTGAGTGCCAGCCAACCGAACTTGTTGGACAGCGCCATCAGGATCGTGCCACGAATGCGGGCCTGGAGATTCTCTTCTGTGAGGTCGGGGCGGGTACCCTCGAACGCGTCGGCCAGCGCGCCCAGATACGCCTGAAACGGCGCTTCAATGGGAATAGTCATGTGGCGCATCCCCAGTGCCTCTGCCAGCGCGCGGGCGTCAGTAACGCTGTGGTCACTTGAGTAGCGGGACGGCATCAGCACGCCGATCACGTTCTCGCTGCCCAGGGCATCAACCGCCACTGCCGCCGTCAGGCTGGAGTCGATGCCGCCGGAAAGGGCGATCACCACCTGGCCGAAACCGTTCTTGCGGACGTAGTCACCAGTACCGAGCACGAGCGCAGCGTAGACTTCTGCCTCTTCCGCCATCGGGCTCACCCGGGGCGTCTCAGCCGCCGGCTTGGTCACGCTGAACGGGGCGGCGGAGACGTGCCGTACCGGTTCTTGCACACGCTCGCGGAAGCGCAACACCTCTTTGCGGCGGCGCGAATCGTGCAAACGCGACTGCAACACCGCATCGATATCCAGGTCCGCAATCACCAGCGCCTCGCCGAACTGCGGGCCCTCGGCCAGCAGCGCACCGCGTTCATCGAAGATCATGCTGGCGCCGTCAAACACCAGTTCATCCTGGCCGCCGACGAGGTTGGCGTAGCAGACGATGACGCTGTTGTCATTGGCGCGGGTCGCGAGCATCTTCGCCCGCCAGTCCCGCTTGCCGCGGTGGTAGGGGGAGGCGTTGATGTTGATGATCACCTCCGCCCCACTGAGTGCCTGCTCCCAGGCCGGGCCGCCGGGGTACCAGATGTCCTCGCAGATGTTGACGCCGACGCGCACACCGGCAATCTCGTACACGGGCGAGCGGTCACCGGACTGAAAGTAACGATCTTCGTCAAACACGCCGTAGTTGGGTAGATAGCGCTTGTGGTAAACGTCGACCAGGCCTCCATCGTGGATGATGGCGGCGGCGTTGTAGATGTCGTCGCCGTGGTCAACGAATCCGGCGATGACGGTGATGCCGCGGGTGGCTTCGACGATCCGGCCGAGCGCTGCCAGGTTGTCGGCGACAAACGATCGCCGCAGTAGCAGGTCCTCCGGTGGATAGCCGGTAACGGCCAGCTCGGGAAAGGCGACTAGGTCCACGCCGGCGGCGCGCGCCCGCTCAATCCCGTCGATGATGCGGGAAACGTTCCCCTCCAGGTCGCCCACCGTGGTGTTGATCTGGGCCAGGCCCGTTCGTAGCCGTCGCATCGCCGCCTGCCTCCCCCGGCGCTCCCGGTCTGCGCCATCATACCCCACGCGCCCGGCGATAGGCATGGCAAGGGCCGGGTCCTGTGGTAGTGACCCGGCCCTTATCACGCGTCAGACTGCCAGCGTTAGGCGGCGCTGCCGATTCCGGCAAGGCGGCGGCGGACGGCCCGTACCGGGTCATCGGCCACAAACGCGCGGACATCCTCCAGGTACGTGGGACCCTCGCACCGACCGCACCGCAGCCGCGGGCCCGCGATCCGGGGCATACCGTGCTGGGGCTCAAACAGCCAGTCCTTAATCGGTTGATCGCGGCGGCCGATCACCTCGCCCGAGAGATGGCCGCAGTGATAGCACTTGACGTCTGCAACAACCTTCATCGCTGTCCTCCGGCGGGAACGCCCGCCATCCTCCCGACAGCGATAGGCTATCCGGCCCCGCGGAGGCAGTCCTTAACGAAGCGCTAACGCCGGCTCAAAGCTGCATTAATGCTCTGCACATGCGACCGGACGGGCCGGCGGACCCGTCCTCGCGACGCCGAATCTCGGGAGCCTAGTTCTCCACTGCCTCGATTCGGTAGCGAAACGTCCGGGAGGGCGCGCTGACTTCGACGTCATCGCCGGCGACGCGGTCGACCAGTGCCCGGCCAACCGGCGACGAGACGGAGATCTTGCCCTCATTGGCGTTGACCTCGCCAGGGCCGACGAGCGTGAACGTCACCTCCCGGCCGCTGTCCAAGTCGCGCAGCCGGACGCGGCAGCCCATCCGCGCAACGCCGGAGCCACCTTCGCGCGCAACGACGACGGCGCGCTTGAGCATCGACTCGAGCTCGCGAATCCGCGCCTCGAGATGAGCTTGGGCCTCGCGGGCCGCGTCCAGAGGAGCGTTCTCGCGGAAATCCTTGTCGGCCATGGCGGTGCGCAGGGCGTCGGCGATGTTGGGACGCTCACCGCGCAGCCGCTCCAGCTCAGCCTCCAGCGCCGCCCGGCCAGCAGCGGTCACGTGGATTTGATCTGGATTAAGGGCATCGCCGGTAGCAGCGCCGCTGCCGCTCTTGCGTAGCCGGATGTGAGTGGCCAGATTCTCGCTGGTGAGATTCTGCTTTTTGACCCAGCTCAGGAAGGTACGCACTACCTCCAGCCGGCGCTGGGCATTGGCGGCCGTCTGCTGGCGGAGTGCGTACTCCTCCAGCTCAGCGCCACGCACCGTAACCAGCAGCCGGTCCTGGCCGAGCCAGCCGGTGAACCGATTCAACTCTGGTGTCTGGTCCTGGCGTGCCTCGGGCCGTAGCGTCGAGAGGTACTTCTGCGCGGCGCCTGCAAGACTCAGGGGTTCAACGCTGGCTTCTGGCACACGGTACTCCTCAGCGGGACAATGTTCGCTAGCATCGATTGTAAGTCAGTGCCGCGGAGCAGCGCCAACCGGCGTCCACCATGGAGCATATTGACCCAACCGACATTGCCGGCGACGTGCTGGCCGTGCTCCGGCGGCCCTTACCCGCCGGTGTCGTTGCCGGCATTGCTCGTTATGTCGCGCAGCTCATCGCAGCTAACGACCGTATGAACCTGACCGCCGTGCGCGACCGGCACGGCATCGAGCACCGTCACATCGCGGAGTCGCTGGCGCTTCTGCGGCTACTGGAGCAACGCCATGCACTGCCAGCGGGTAGCGCTGTGCTGGACGTGGGCAGCGGCGGCGGGCTCCCGGGCCTGCCAATCGCCATCGCCCGGCCGGATGTGTCGGTGACCCTGCTGGAGGCAACCGGCAAGAAGGCTGCCTTTTTGACGGAGACGGCCGCCGCGCTGGGTCTATCGAACGTGACCGTGATCGCGATGCGCGCAGAGGAGGCGGGGCGGCTGCCGGCATATCGGGAGCGGTTCGATATCGTGACCGCGCGGGCGGTAGCGGTGCTGGCGACCCTGGCTGAGCTGACGCTGCCGTTTGCCCGAGTGGGTGGCTGGGTGCTGGCGGTCAAGGGCTCACGCTGGCCAGAGGAGCTGCAGGAAGCGCGCGCCGCCATTACGGCCTGCGGTGGCGATCCGAAAGCCGTCAACCCCCTGGCTACCGGTGCAGACTCACCGCTGGTAGCAGTCTGGCTGCGGAAGTCACGGCCCGCTCCGGCCGCATATCCGCGCCGCTCGGGCCTGCCTGGCCGGCAGCCCCTACGATAAACACCGGTCGCGGTAATCGGTTACGGTAGGAGGAACCCTTGCGGCCCGGCATGGAGGAGTGATGAGCGACCCCGACCCCGCCGGTGGGCGGCTGCGTGGTGTGCTGGCCATGCGACCTGAAGTCTTTCGCGCGATTGCCGGCGACCCAGCCGCCATCCGCGGCGCAATGCTCACGGTGATCTTCGCCACCGTGCTGGCAGGGATGGGCGGCGTGCTGTGGACGCTGTGGGGCGGTGCGCCTCCGGAACGAGCAGTATACGAGGCCAACTGGCAGCGGCTGATGGCGCGCTCGCTGCTCGCCGGCGGCGCCCTCCAGGTGGGCCTGTGGTGGGTGTGGGTGACGGTTACGGCGCTCTACCTACGCGCCTTCGGCGAACGCGCGGCTGTTCTGCCGCTCGCGCGGGTGATGGGCTATGCCTTTGCCCCCGTGGCGCTCCAACTGTTGCTGGCCCCGCCGGGCATCGAGGTGGCTGCCGGCACTATTGCGTTCGGGTACGCGCTGACCCTATCGGTAGCGGGCGTGCGCGAGGCCACCGGTGCGGCCCCGGGGCGGGTCGTGCTGTCCGTGCTGGTAGGCTTCGCGCTGTTTGCCATCACCCTCAGCTTGTTGGGCAGCAGCGACTGGGACCTCGCTCCTGGTCTGTTCTCCCTGGACCCGCTGCCGATCTCCACCGGCACCCGCTCACTGCGATGAAGCCTGGCAGGCGCCACCCATGACCGCTGAACTGGCGCCGGAGCTGAGGCGCGCGTACGCCGCCAACATCCCCAAGTACTATGCGTTTAGCTTTGTCAGCCTGCTGCAGCTCTGGCTGCCGATCTGGGTCCTGTACCTGCGCGATGACCAGGGTCTATCGCTGGCGCAGATCACACTGATGGAGGCGATGTTCTGGCTAGTGACGGTCGTGGCGGAGATGCCCACCGGCGCGATCGCCGACCGCTGGGGTCGCAAGCTGTCGTTGACGCTGGGCGCAGCCGGCAACGCGCTGGCGGTGCTAGTGTTCGGATTTGCCCCCAACTACGCTTGGATCCTGGTGTCATACGTCATATGGGCGGTGGCGATCACCCTCAACTCGGGGGCCAACTCAGCGTTTCTCCATGACTCGCTGGCAGCGCTCGGCCGGGAACAGGACTTCGCCAAAGTCACCGGCCGGGCCACCTCCTGCAACATTGCAGCAACGATCATCAGCTCCCTGGTGGGTGCGCCGCTGGCCGCCGCCACCGACCTGGCATTGCCAGTACGCGTCAGCATCGTCACCGGACTGGCGGCGGTGGTGATGGCGCTAACCTTCCGCGAGCCGCCCGGCCAGCACCAGCAGTTGCGGTTGTCGTACCGCCGGATCCTGCGGGAGGCCGGCGCCTTCACGCTGGGCAATCCGGCGATGCGGGCAATGGTTGTGGTGATGGCACTGTTTGGCTCCACTGCCACCACCACCTTCCTGTTCACCCAGCCGTTGCTGGCCGAGCGTGGCATCCCCGTCGAAGCGTTTGGCGTTGTGCTGGCGCCGATTCAACTGATTGTCCTGACCGGCCCGCTGCTGGCGTCCTGGGTTGCCGCCCGGCTGGGTGAGCAGCACGCGATGTTCGTGTTGTGGGGGCTGTTTGCTGCCTCATTGGTGGCGATCGGGCTGATCGGCGCCCCCTGGGCGGTGGCGCTCATCGCCGTTCATCGCTGGAGCGACCGCACGCGCATGGTGCTCATGGGAACGGCGGTCAACCGCTACTCACCGGCAGCGCTCCGGGCAACCGTCGCCAGCGCCGCCGCCATGGCCGCCGGGCTGTTCACTGCACTGGCGCAGATTCCGGCAGGGCTGCTGGCTGACGCCACGTCGCTACGGGCGACGTACGCGGCATTGGGGCTGTGGATGGGTGGCGCCGGCTTCGTGGCGCTGACTGCCTGGCGGCGGGCAGACCGGCGTGCCAGCACCCAGGCGGCGGAGGCTGAGCCGGCAACGGCACAGGCATGACGGGCAGCGTCAGCGCAACCGCGCCATCGCCAGCTCGTCTACGGCCACACCTCCGACGATCAGGGAACGGCGGCGAAGGCCTTCCTCAACAAATCCCAGGCTGCGGTAAAGGGCAATGGCTGTGGTGTTGTGGACCATCACGGTCAATTCCAGGCGATTGACGCCGGCGCTCTCGGCCCAGTCAATCACCGCGTGCATCAGCGCCCGGCCCAGCCCCCGTCCGGCGAAGCGGCGGCGGACTCCTACCACGAGGGTCGCGCTGTGGCGGTTTCTAAGGTATGAACCTCCTTCGGCCTCCACGTAACCTGCCAGCTCGTCACCGATACCGGCCACGAGCACGACGCTGTTCGGCAGAGCAGCCAGAGCCGCCAGCTTGGTGGCGATGATCGCGGCATCAGCGGGCCGCTCACCCGGCTCCAACATCATCCTGGTTTCGGCATCCAGCTCGAGCTGCAGCTTCAGCAACGCCGCGGCATCGTCCGGCCGCGCCCGTCTCACAACGGCGCCGGTCATGCGGGCGTGCCCCGCGCCTCCAGCGCTGCCAGCCGGTCGCGTAGCTCGCGGTTTTGCTGCTCGATGGCTTCCAGCCGGTCGCGCAGCGACGCAACCTCTGAATCACGACTGGTCCCGGCGCGAATGTCTCGAATCGCCACCCGGCAAGCGCGCACCACCCGTCCGTCAAGGTGCCGGGCGGCCAGCCGCTCCAGCGCAGGAATGGCGCTCTCCGAGCCGATGTCCTTGAGCGCAGGGATGGTGCGCATCAGCACACGGAACGAGTCATCCTCCAACAGATCCGTCAACCGCTCGACGAGGTCATCCTTGTCTTCTCCACGGGCCAGCTTGGCCAGGGCCGCGACTGCGGCGCCGCGGGCGATCTGATTCTTGCCGGGCCGGGTCCACTGCATCAGCAGGGGGATAGCGCGCCGGTCGCGCAGCTCACCCATCCCGTCCAGCGCGCCGCGGCGGATCACCTCTTCCCAGGATTCCTTCTCGGCCATCACCCACGTCAGCGTCTCCAGCGCTTCATCGATCCGGGTCCGGCCCAGCGACTTGGCCGCCTCCGCCTCGACGAAGTACGAGGAGTCACCGCGGCGGAGCAGCGTCGAGAGTGCGGCGGCGGCGATACCGTCCCCTTTGAAGGCGCCGAGCGCGTCAACCACACCGCGGCGGGCCTTGGGATGGGCGATGTCCATCAGTGAGACCAGCGCATCGCGGGCCGCGGTTGTGCGGGCGGCGCCCAACGCGCGGGCCGCTTCCGCCTGAACGCCCCAGAACCGATCCTCGCGTACTGCCCGTGCCAGCGCCGCCACCGCGGATGGGGTGGCGCGCTTGCCCAACGCCTGCGCCGCCCGAATCCGGCCGATCACGTCCAGATCTTCTGCCAGTTGTTCGCGCTCCTGCACCTCGTCCCGCTCGAAGTTGAGTGACTTGAGCACGCGGTCGCCAGGGTCGAGCTGTACCAGCCACGGCCGCGCGGGCAGGGCGACGTGCACAACATGCTCCTTATCCTGCACCGGCAGCCGCAGCGGCACCGGCTCGTGCCCGCGCACATGGAACACGACATCCAGCGACACGCGAAACAACGGCGTGAGCGAATCCTGCGGCTGTGTCTGCTTGACGGTCAGCACGGCCTGGTTGTGGTCGGGGTTCCAGGACCAGGAGCTATCCAGCGCCGGATGGCCGCCGTGGTACGCCCACTGCTCGAAGAACCAGTCCAGATTGCGTCCGGTCGCCTCTTCCACCGCGCGGGCGAGGTCACTGGTAATCACGGTCCGCCGGGCATTGCTGTGAACGTAGTGCTGCATCGCCCGGAAGAACCGCTCATCACCCAACTCGTGCCGGAGCATGTCCAGCACGAGGCTCCCTTTTTCGTACAGATGGCCGTCAAAGATGTCGATCGGCTGTCGGTAGGTGCGCTCGACCAGCGGGCGGCGGTAGTGGTTACTGTCCTCGTCGCGGTAGTGGTTGGCGTTCTTCCACATCTCGTAGCGGAACTCATCCCACCCGTTATGCTGCTCGGTGAACAGCGCCTCCCAGTATGTGGCAAAGCCCTCGTTCAGCCAGGCGTGCGGCCACTCGCGACAGGTGAGGAGATCACCGAACCATTGGTGCGCCAGCTCGTGCGCCACCAGCGAATCGACATCGTAGTCCAGCGCCGCCCGCTCGTCGTACAGGGCCGTGTCGGTGAGGGTGGTGGCGCCGGTATTCTCCATCCCGCCGAAGATGAAGTCAGCAACGAATACCTGGGCATAGAGGGGATATGGGTATGGGTAGTTGAGCCGTTCGGCGAAGAATCGCATCATCTCCGGAGTACGCGCCAGCGCTCGGGCAGCATCCTCCTCGCGCCCGCGCTGCACATAGGCGCGCAGCGGTACGGCGCCCCCCTCGTCCACGAGTTCGGCAAAGTCGCCGGCGGCCAATGTGACAAGGTACGACGCGTGCGGCACATCGAGCGCCCAGTGAAACGTCTCCGTGCCGGCGCCGGCATCGACGTGGCGGGACACTAACCGACCATTGGAGAGGGCGAAGAGGCCACGAGGCACCGTGATGATCATCTCGGAAGTTTGCTTATGGTTGGGAGCGTCATGGCAAGGAAACCAGTGCCGGTTGTCCTGGTCTTGCCCCTGACTCCACACCTGCCGCGGACGGGCCGGGTAGCCGTCGTCGGGCCGGTTGAAGTACAAGCCGCGGTGTGGCGTCGCGCGGTAGCTGATGCTCAGCTCGGTCTCCCGGCCCTCTTCAAGCGGCCGGCCCAACCGCACCGTCAGGCGCCGGCCGTCATTGTCGTACGCCAGCGACTGCCCGCGCTCATCCACAACGCTGCTGACACCCAGGTCAACAGCATCAAAGGCCACGGACGCCAGCGGGCCGGCGAACGCTGCCAGCCGCAGCGTGCAGGTGGCCGTGATCGCTCCCGCCTCCATGTCCAGCTCGCTGATCTCAATGCGGACATGCCGGATGTCGGCAATGCGATCAGGGGCGTATACGGGGCGGTCACCTGGCAATGGAAAGGGGTGATAAGCGGCAGGGTCGCCGGAGCGGCCGGTGATCATCGACACGACTCCCAGGTTGGAGCTGCCGGCCAGCAGCCGGACCCGCACAGGGTACGGCATCCGGCGGCATCTCCCAACATCGCGATTGACATAGTCGGGCACTATACCCTGAACCTGCGAGCCGGGCGCCGGTGCATTGCGCCGTTCGCAGCAGCGCCGTTCGGCCACTACTGCAGCTGGTGACTGGTAGCCGGGGGCAGATGCTCCTTGTGGGGTGATATCGGGCAGCGCTATACTCGTGGCGATTGACCCCTATCACGAAACGGCTTACTCAGGTGACTCGATGAAGGTAACGTGTCTGCAAGAGAACCTGGCCAAAGGGCTGAGCGTCGTCAGCCGCGCGGTGGCGTCCCGCAGCACGCTGCCCATCACCGCCAATGTGTTGCTTACGACGGACAACTCGCGGCTGAAGCTGGCCGCCACCAACCTCGAAATCGCGCTGTCCTACTGGATCGGCGCCAAGATCGAGGAGGAGGGCGCGATTACCGTGCCCAACAAGTTCCTCACCCCATTCGTCGATTCGCTGCCAAACGACCGGATGGAGCTGGAACTGTCACCTCGATCCAAGCAGGTGAAGATTGAGTGCGGCCGCAACACCGCCACCATCGGTGGGATGGACGCCGGCGATTTTCCGCCGATTCCAACCGTGCAGGGTGACATGCTGCTTTACATCGACCCGGTGGCGCTGCGAAAGGCGCTGACCCAGGTCGTGTTCGCTGCCGCCAGCGACGACTCGCGGCCGGTGTTGCAGGGTGTTCACCTGCTCGCCGAAGGGACGCGGCTGGCCGTGGCAGCGGCCGATGGCTTCCGGCTGGCAGTGCACTACCTCCAGCTCAGCGGGCCGGTGGACGAGAAGCTGGAGATTATCGTCCCGGCTAAGGCGATGAGCGAGCTCAACCGGCTGCTGGCCGACACCGACCAACCCGTCGAGATGCTGGTAAATGCAGCGCGCAGCTCGGTGCTGTTCCGGCTGCCGTCGATTGAGATGGTGGTGCAACTGCTACAGGGCGCCTACCCCGATTACAACCGGCTGATTCCACAGAACTACACCACCCGGTCTGTCGTGCCGGTGTCGGAGTTCCTGGCGAGCATTCGCCGCGCTGCCATCTTTTCACGCGAAGGCAGCGGCATTGTCCGCCTGCAGGTGCATCCCAACGAAGACCTCGTCCCCGGCAAGTTGGAGGTTCAGGCCAAAGCCGAAGAGATCGGCGGCAGCGACGACAGGATCGACGCCAGCGTCGACGGACCCAGCGCTAAGATCGCCTTCAACAGCCGCTACCTTCAGGATGTCTTGGGCGTCCTGGATGGTCAGGTTGCGCTGGAGGTCTCGAGCCCCAGCCTACCCGGTGTGCTCCGCCCGGTCGGTTCCGACAACTACCTGCACGTGATTATGCCAATGTTCGTGTCTTGGTGACACCGGCCGGGAGATTCACGCCACGAAACGGGCAGGACGGGTATCGAGGGAGCGCGGCAATACGCACTCGCTCGATACCCGTCGCCTACCTGGCCGTGCGCGCTACCTGAAAGCTGCCGAGCCGGTCAACCGCGACTACGCGGATAGCAGACGCTCGAAGAATGAACGATACCGGCGCAGCGCCATCCGCAGCCCCTCGGTGTCGCCGCTGTCCCCCTCTCCCCACTGCTGCTCCAGGGACTGGCGTTCATCGGCGAACACCTGTGCCAGCCGCTGAATCACCTCTGCCACCAGCGTGTCAGCTTGTGCAACCGCCGCTCGCGGCTCATCAACGAAGCCGGTCTGGATGCCAGTCCAGCGGGCGCGGAAGCTCTCTGCCTCATCGCCGGGAAAGAGCGGCTCAGCGCCATCGCTGCCACTGCCCATCTCTGGCTGAACCGCCGGGCGCGCGGAGGCACTGGCAGCACCGCCATGCTCCATCGCGCGCGCCATCTCCGCGGTCGACATACCAGCCCGCGATTCGGACGGCTCCAGGCGGACACCGCGATCTCGGTCTTCCTCCGTCTTCACGGACTGATCATCCTGCGTCATCGTGCGGTCATTCATGGCTGGACTCCTGCCCGCTAAGTGCCGGGGTTAGCTGTACCTGGTTGGCGCCCGCTGGTCGCACCGGCGCCAACCAGATCGTCGAACAGTTCACGGTAGTGCATCATCGCCTGCCGCAAATCTTCGGTACTGGCAGCCTGGCGCTCCTGCGCCAGCGCGATCCGATGTGCGGCGCGGTAGTTCGTCACGACGTCAGGATGCTCAACCGAGATGTCAGCTGCGCGCTGCTCGAAGTCACCAACGGGGTAGCCGCGCGCCTGCATGACCTGACCGATAACGGAATCCGCTTCGCCCACGGCTGCGCCAGGGTCATCGACGAACCGAGCTTGTGTTTGCCGCCATTGCTCGGCAAAGCGCTTCTGTTCGGCGCGCGAGAGCGCGTGGACGCGCAGCGCCTGTACCCGCTCCTTGCGCGCCTCAAGCACCTGCTCTGCCTTCGTGCGGTTGCCTGCATCATGCACGGTTCGGTCGTACTCCGGGCCGAATTCCCGCCGCAAGTCTTGCGTACGCCGCTGCTGCAGGTAAAGCCACGCAGCCGCTGCTACTGCCGCCAGCGCGATGACAGCGACAACCACCAGTACTACTGTCACGCCATCCTCCTCTCGGCGACCTCCCTGTAGCCTTGGGGGTCCTCCTTAAGGGTGCTCGCGAGCGTAACGCGCGCCATCGCGCGGCGGGCGTACGGCCTGCCACAGAGAAGGAGTAGCCGGCTGCTCCCCTGGCAATCGCTGCACAGGCACAGGAAGCTTCAAGGCTGCAGCAGGCGCCAGGCTGCGCGAAGTCAGGGATAGGTGGACGATCATGCCCTCAGGGTTGGTCCCATCGGGCGATGAACAGATCGCTGTGATGGCCGGCGGTGCGGTGTGCTACGCAGCGCAAGACGGCGTCGTACACCCGCCACATCTGCTGATCCTGCTCGAACGGGAGGCGCGGTGGCGCGATCCAGTAGCCGCCAAAGGCCCGCACCACAGCGTAGTGATCATCGACGACGAAGTCAGGCGCCGGGTTCACGCCGAGCACAGCCAATTGTGCGTGGTGGTCCTCCAGCGGCTTCTCGTGGCAGGTCACCACCCACGGGCCGAGCGCATGCCGGCCGACCACCTCCCACCGCTTTCCCCGGCCGGACCAAACGTAGATGGCATGTCCGTCGTGGCGTAGTCGCTCGAACACCGCGTGGACATGGGGCCGAAGACGATGATCCCAGGTGACGAGGGTGTCATCGACATCAAAGTAGATGTTCATGCGCCGGCAGTGTACGGCGCGGTCCACGCTCAGACCAGCTGCAGCGTCAAGCGCTCGCCTGCCGGAATGCGTCACCGCGGTCGGGATCGCGGCGATCGTCGCCACCGCCGAGGCGGTAGCCAATACCCCACTGCGTGAACAGGATCGGCGCAGCCTGGGGATCGCGCTCGAGCTTGTTGCGCAGATACCCCATGTACAGGCGAACATACTGTGTGTCGTTCTCGTACTCGGGTCCCCACACACGAGCCAGGATCTCCTTGGTGGGAACCACCACACCGATTTTGCGGGCCAGCACCACCAGCAGCCGAAATTCCAGCGGCGTAAGGTTGACGCCCCGGCCACCACGCGTCACGGTGTGCGCGCTTTCGTCGATCACTAGGTCATCAATCGTGTAGATCTGTTCGCGGTCTGCCTGCTGCTGAACGCCGCACCGCTGCAGGATGGCGCCGATCTGCCGGGTGAAGTGCGGGCTCCGCAGCCATACCGCGCCGTCGGTTCCGGCGTCCAGGCAGGCGGTCACTACGTCGCTGGCAACGGCATCCCACACCGCCACCAGTGCAAACGACCCGAGTGCGCGCAGCATCTCGCACTCACGCGCCGCAGCACCGGCGCCGTCAACGGCAATGATGACGGCACGCGGCTTGGCCGCCAGCGCCAGCCGCACCACCTCGCCCGGGGTACGCGCGGTGAGCAACTCGCCGAAGTCAGCAGACAGGCGCGCCTCAATGGCAGCCTGCATCACCGGCGACGGCGCAGTGACGAGGATCGGGCTACCCATATCCCATTACCTGCTTGTCCGTCCGGAGCGGCACCCGGCGCCGGCGCTCTCAGCAGCCGGTACCCGATCCCCCAGACGTTTTGCAGCAGGCAGGGATGCTGCGGTTCTTCCTCGATCTTGTGGCGCAGATAGCGCACATAGAGGCGGAGATAGTGGTGACCGCTCCCACGGTCCGCACCCCACACGCGCGCGACCAGTTCATCATGGCTACATGGCCGGCCCTTCGCCTGGTGCAGCACCTGCAGCAGCCGAAACTCCGTAGGCGAAAGTGGCTGCACGCCTCCCTCCCGCCGGATGCAGCGGGAGGAGATATCGAAGGTGACCGTTGGGCTGAGCGCGTACGACTCCACCGCGGGCGGCAGAGTTGCGGGCACCCCACGGCGCATGAGCGCGGCAACCGTGGCCGCCGCCAGCGCGGGATCATCGAGCGTATCTGCGATCACGGCATCACTCGCCGAATCCAACGACGCAGCATCCAGCGCGCTGTCGACGACCAGGGTCGCGCCGGTCTTCTGCTGCAGCTGCTGTGCCACACCCAGGAATTTCCCCGCCGAGCGGTCGACGAAGATCGCTGCCGGCCGGCGGTCTGCTGGCGCGAGCGCCAGCGGTGGTCCGGCCAGCACTACCAGACCGCGCCGTGTCCACTCTGGCACCGGGACCGGCGCACTTGAGCAGACCATCACCGGCAGCAAGACAGGCGTAGCGGTGTCCATAGGCTGTGCTCCGGCGCTGCTCGACCGATTGCGGCCCGGGTGGCGGCCGTCCCCTTGCCTCACCTGATGATGGCCGGAATGGCGACATTGTCGGTTTCAGGTACGTAACCGACAACCGCAATCCCGGCCAGATTCGTGTCAAGTTCGTTGCAGAATGGTCAAGACGCGTTCTATCCGAAGCCTCAACATCGCGCCACGCCACCGGTGGGCGAGCCCGCAGCGCGATCCGTGCCCTCTGCGAGTGCCGCGACATAGCGGCAGCGATACGGCCCGAACACAACCTCGTCCCGGTCCTCAAGCTGCGCCAACGACACCTCGTTCCCACTGCAAATCGATACGGTGGCCGGATCACAGTGGTGGTACCGAACGCGGTTCCCGCGGACTTGGATACGCGCATGCTCCTCGCCAACGCCACCGGCCGGGACAAGCTGCAAGTCACATCCCAGGCCACTGCCGATGACGTAGACCCGCCCTTCTTCCAGTGGCAGCGTGGCTACCTGGCCACCAGCGTCATACACGACCAGCCGGCCCGTCGGAGCGGTCACGGCCGGGATACGCCGGCCATCCATCCCACCCGCGCCGGGCGCCGTCATGACGGGATCCGGCCACTCGGGCGGCGCCGGGACTGCCGGTGAGCGGGAGCTGAAAGCGCGCCTCTGCCGGTAGCGCGCCGTGAGCCGGGACAGGGCCACCCTGCTCCGGGGAGCGCGGTCCGGCCGCTCCGGCACGACCTCCTGTCTGCCGGAGAGAATCCACGACAGCGCCGCGTCAAGTTCTGCCACTTGCTCCGCTGCGCCGCGTGCCAGAGCGCCGGAGCGCAACGCGCGGTGAA
>CAUJGQ010000049.1 GCA_963170165.1 Chloroflexota bacterium
CACGCTCAACTTCACCATCACCATGCCGCTGCCCGGCGGTGGCGTCCAGACCTGGGCCTCCCGCTGGAACCCGGACGGCTCGATGACCTTCCTCGGCCAGTCCGCCGGCCCCGGCTACATCGCCATCTAACCACCGCGCGCCCGGGTCGCACCGGACGAGGGAGAAAGGAACGCCACCATGCACACATGCACCATCTGCCGCCGTGAGATCGCCGCCTGTGAGCTGGCCGTGTTGGGCGCGCGGGGGCTGGCGCTGTGCTTGCGCTGCGTGGAGCGCCCGGCTCACCGTCCGCGGATCGCCGCCGCCCGTCGCGCGCTGGCGCTGTAAACCCAGCACCCAGGCCTCCTTCGCGCCGCGCCCGCTGCTCATCCACCACGGATGACGGCGGGCGCATGATCGTGTCCGGCGGATGTGGCCCGGTGTAGCCGGGTGTGATCCGGGAGACAGCGCGGCTGTGTGACGGGAGACAGCCACCGTCTGCCCCGGCTGCGACCATCACTGCAATGACACGCACCACACCCATACGGGGCAGAGAGGGAGCAGGGCCATGACGCATCGCAGCAGCAACAGCTACACCCGTTCGCGGCTCGGCCCGTGTGCCGCCTGCTGGCGCGAGGTGCACCACAGCCAGCCCTGCACCTGGAACGCCCCCCGCCGCACCTGGCAGCACACCCGCTGCGAGGCGTAGGCCACCCCAGGGGCGCCGCGACAGGCGGGCACCCTTCCGCAATAGACGCTGATCCACGGCAGCCGTACGGTTCCCGCTCGGGCGCCGGCCGGTCATCGCCGGCCGGTCTACCCAGCCATTTCCTCATCCCAGCCCGGCACGAACTTGCGCCAGCCGTCGCGGACGGAGAGGTAGGCGTAGAACGGGTAATAGTGAGAGACATGCGGGCGGCGCGGCTCGGACAGCAGCTTCATATGCGCCTCCTGCGGCGTGCGCCCAGCCTTGCGGTGGTTGCACGATTTGCAGGCAGTCACGAGGTTGTCCCAGGTATGCTTGCCGCCACGGTGCCGGGGAAGCACATGGTCCAGCGTCAGGTCGCGGTTGTGGACACCGCAGTACTGGCAGGTATGGCGGTCGCGCTGGAACACCTCCCGCCGGGTGAGCCGCATCTGCGGGCGCGGGCGGCGGATGAGGTACACCAACCGGATGACCGACGGCACCGGAAATGACAACGAGGCGCTATGCAGCGCCCCGTCCCCATGCTCCAGCACCTCCGCCTTGCCCCGGCCTACCAGGACAAAGGCGCGTCGCACATGGCAGACGTGTAACGGCTCGTAGTTCTGGTTGAGCACGAGGACGGCGGTCATCATGCAGCACCTGCAAGGTACGGTTGACGCGGACGTATCATATCAGTATTCGGTCGCTTTTTGGCAGGGCGGGGCGGCGATGAAACCACGGTGCCGCCCGGCGCGTGGATCAGCTCAGGAGGTGCGGCCATGACGGCGGTTCCGGCGGAGCGGATGCCGGTGCTGGTGGTGCTGCTGCTGGTGCAGGGAGCGGCGGGGCTCCTGGGGGCAGCCGTGGCGGTGATCCTGGCGCTGGCGCTCACGGCGGGTCCGGCCGCGCTGCCCGCGGTGGCGGGGGCAGTGCTGCCGCTGCTGCTGGCCGCCGGCCTGGGGCGCGGCTGGCGCTGGGCGCGGCCGGCCACGCTGGCGTTCGAGCTGCTGCTGCTGGCCGGCTACGGGCTGTCGCGGCTGCTGGGGCTGCTGCCGGGGATCGATGCCGAAACGGGGCTCGTGCCACTGCTCGCCAACTGCGCCCTGCCGGCGGCCGTGATGGGCCTGCTGCTCAGCCCAGCAAGGGAGCAACCCGTATGACCGCGCTGGGCCTCGCGCCGGGACAGGGATCAGCCTTGCTGCTGGCTCTGCTGCTGCCGGCACTGGCGGTGCCGCTGGCACGGTGGCTGCCGCGGGCGCACATCCGCCCGGCCCGCTGGCTGGCTGCCGGGCTGGCGCGCTCGGTGATGGCCGAGCGGCTGGCCGCTTTGTTGCTGCTGGCGGCGGGTGGTGTCCATCTTGGGCTAATCGGCGTCCACCGAGGCGCGGGGCTGGCGGGCTGGATGCTGCTAGACGGGCTGGCGTTCGTGGCCGCCGCAGCCGCCGTCCTGCTCGTGCGCTGGTGGCGGTGGCCGGCGGTGGCGCTGCTGCTGGCGACGCTGCTCACCTATCTGTCCGTCACCGGCTCCGGGCGCGAACAGCCGGACCAATTGGGCATGGCGACCGCGCTGGTGGAACTGACTGCCCTGGGACTGGCGCTAGCGCCGCTGCGTCCGGGGCGCGGCTGGCGGGCGTGGGGCGGCGCCTCCGCCGGGCTGCTAGTGGCGGCGTTCGTCACCGGCGGTGGGGTGTGGGCGGCGGCAGAGCGGCATCACCGCAATACCGCGCCGCTCACCGGCGGCCACGTGCACGGCGCGCCCATCCCCGGCGCCAACCGCTTCGAAGACGACACGGGTACACCCGCGCCGGAGGAGCAGGCGGCGGCGGCGCGCCTGGCGGCCGAAACCCGCACCGCCACAGCCCGCTACCAGGACCCGGCCGTAGCGCGGGCCGCGGGCTACCGCCCGGGCCTGGGCGGTGACCTGGTGCACTGGGAGCACAAGGGTTACAAGGATGACGGCCGCACGCTGGACCCGGAGCGCCCCGAGCAGCTGGTGTACCTGAACACGGCAGCGGGGCCGGTCCTGGCCGGCGTCGTGTACGTGGCGCCGCGGGCGGGCGTGGCGGCGCCGCGCACCGGCGGGCCGATCACCAAGTGGCACACGCACAGCCTGTGCCTGACGCCGCTGCCACCCTTCATCTCCGCCCTCGTCACCCCCTTCGGCAACTGCCCGCCACTGTCCGTGGGGCTGGTGCTGCCGGAGATGATGCACGTGTGGACCGTGGATACCCCGCGCGGCCCCTTCGTCGAGGAACTGGACGCCGCCACCATCGCCCGCATCCGTGCCGAGCATCACAACGCCGCAAACGGGACAAGGGAATAGCGGACAGGTAACAGGGAGCCGCCCCCTGCGCAGGGGGGATGCCCGCAGGGCAGGGGGTCTGGCTTCGCCTGTTCGCTCGTCTAGTACGGGCCGGATGCGGCCGGGGCAGCGGCAGCGATGCCCATGCCTTCGCGCTGGGTTTTGAGGATGGCCTGTGCGCCGCGGGCGAGGGCCATCGTATCGCCCGTCACCGTCACCATCTGGAAGCCCTCCTTCACCTTCTGCACGGAGAAGGGCGGGCCGCCGGTGTGAATGCCGGCGATGACGCCGTGGCGGCGGCAGGCGGCAAGAATGCGCGCCACGGTCTCCACATGCAGCGGCACATCCGAGTCCATCCGCGGCGGCAACAGCCCGAGGGCAAAGGATAGGTCTGAGGGGCCGATGTAGATGGCGTCCACACCGGGCACGGAGAGGATGTCATCCAGGTTCTCGATGGCCTGTTTAGTCTCGATCATGGGGATGCAAGCGATCTCGGCGTTGGCCTTGGAGACGTAATCGCCCTGGTTGCCGGCGTAAAGAATGGCGCGGTTGGCCCCGTTGGAGCGGATGCCTTCCGGCGGGTAGCGGCAGGCGGCTACCGCCTGCTCGGCATCGGCGCGCGTGTTGATCAGTGGTACCACCACGCCGTACGCTCCCGCATCCAGCACCTTCATGATGATTGCCGGGTCGTTCCAGGGCACGCGCACAAAGGGGATGGTGTCGGTGGTGCTGATGGCGGTGAGCATGGCTACGGCATCGCCGTAGTCGATCATGCCGTGCTGCATGTCGACACACAGCCAATCGAAGCCCATGTGCGCCATCATCTCCGCCGAGTAGCTGTTGGGCAGCGATAGCCATGAACCGATGGTCGGTTCGCCGGCGCGCCACTTCGCCTTGACGGTGTTGGGCCGCATCCTCACATACCTCCGGGAGCATTTCCGGGCGAGTGTACCGCAGCCGCCCGCCAGGAGTCAGGGGACGTGCGATACCGCCGGGAGGCACGGCGGCCGGCGTGCCACCGCCGCTCCGGCGCCCATCCGTATCGCACGGTCATCGGCTGGCCCCCCGCTTCATCCTTCTGAAGTCCGCAGCCCGGCAAACAGGTCATCCTCCGGCAGTTCCGTCCGTATGCGGCTGTGGGCGCGGCGAAACGTCTCCTCAGCATCGAGCTGGGACCAGATCGCTTCCGGTACGGTCATCCAGGCGCTGTCTTCCGGCACCTGTGTCTTGTGCGCCATCAGCGCGGCCCGGCGGCGGGCGGTATAAGCGGCCACATCGACACGGGTAGTAACGTCCTCGTCCGGCACAGTCCACTCCGGATCGTCCTCGCCCCAGGGGTCAGGCAGCCCAGCCTCGGCCAGCAGCCGGGTCATCAGCACGCGATGGGAGCGCGGCCAGGCGGAGTAGTACAGCTTGCTCGGCTTCCAGGGAGAGCGACCCTGCTCGGGATAGCGGTTCGGATCGCCCGCGGCGTAGTAGGCAGCGACCGCGATGCGGTGGGCATTGATGTGATCGGGATGGCCATAGTCGCCGTTCTCGTTGTAGGCGATGATCACTTGCGGCCGCAGCTCCCGCACCAGCGCCACCAGCTTCCCCGTCGCCTCATCCAGGTCGGCGCGCCAGAAGGCATCGGGGTGACGGTTGTCCGGCGTGCTCATCATCCCCGAGTCACGGTAGCCGAGCGTGCGATGATGGCGGACACCCAGGATGCGCAGCGCCTCGGCCAGCTCCCGCGTCCGTACTGCGGCCAGCGTCTCTGGCGTGGCAAGCGACGGGTGTGCGATCTCACCGGCTTCTCCGCCGGTGCAGGTGACGACGACCGTCTCCACCCCCTCATCACTGTATTTGCACAGGACTCCGCCGGTGGTGATGCACTCGTCATCCGGGTGCGCGTGCACGGCCATCATCGTCAGTGGCATCGGTGCTCCCTCTCGTCACAGCGTTAAGCGTTCAGCCGGGTCCGGCGGCTGGACCCCCCTGCCCTGCGGGCATCCCCCCTGCTACTCATCATTCATCACAATTCGTGAGGAGCAGGGTCGCACCGCTCCGGAAAGGCGGTAACGGGCTGTCCGCGGGGATGGAGGGCGCGTGCGGCGTGCCGCCCACCCGGCTGAGGACAGCCCAGTTGCCCAGATGCATGCGCCTTGCGCATAACCAATCTCCATTCGTGGCAGAGACATGCGCCCAAAGCATGCCCCTAGC
>CAUJGQ010000050.1 GCA_963170165.1 Chloroflexota bacterium
GATGTAGTACACCGGCAGCTTGAGCAACGCCGCCGCCAGGTTGGCCACCGCGATTTCTGCCTTGAAGCCGCCGGTGGCTGCCAGCACCACTTCGCCCCGGCCGGCGCCCGTGCGGGCCGCCTCCGCCAGCTCGCGCACCAGCCGGCGAAGGCCCTGGTTGAACGTCTCGGCGTCGGTGCCGGGGCCGGCGTGTTTCAGCTTGTAGACCCTGCGCAACTCGGTGTCCACACCGGCGCCCTTCAGATACGCCTCGAGCTGATCCGCACAGAAGACGCCGTCGGTCGTGTCGCTGTGGATCAGCACCACGCGGTGCGCGGTAGGGGCATCAGGCAGGCCGAGACGCAGCCAGGTATGCGTCTCGGCGCTGGCAATCACGGGGTCGGCGCCGCGCAGCCAGCCGCTGACAGTCACCGCGGCGGGCAAGGGCTGTCCGATGCGCCAGCCGGCCCATGGACGGCCGCGACCGCTGAGCAACGAAGTGCCAACCGTCGTGATGATGGTGCGCACGTTGTCACCTCACGAGTTATGCCTGCTCGGCGTACTCCCGGCAGCGGATGGCCCGCAGTAGGTCGTCGTTCGCCTCGCGCAGCATCCGCGCCAGCAGTACATCTTGGCCGCCCACCTCGGCCAGCAGCCGTTCCGAGCGGGCAAGCGTGTCGCGGTCAATGCGGTAATGCGGGAACAGCGAGCTGAAGTAGGCGCGCGAAAACTCCTTGTCCCGGCCCTGGGTGATGGATGGCACGGCGGCGAAGAACTGCTCCACGTACGGCTCAAGCAGCGGTCGCTGGCGGTACCAGTTAAAGCCGCCCATCGCCGCCGCGGTCAGGTGCAATGAGCCGTAGCCGGCGCCGTGGATCTTCTCCCAGGCCGCCGCCTTCACCGCTGCATCCGGCACGGACGTCTCGGCCCGCAAGGTCGCGCGCTGGCCACGATCCGACGGGTCGCGCTGCCGCTCCGCCGCCACCCGCTGGGCCGCCCCCTCCCGCCCGAGCGCAACGCACTTGATCGCTGCCTCCCAGCGCATATCCTGGTCGATGCGCAGGCCGGGCACGGCGTCTTCGCCATCCACCAGCCGCAGCATGACCTCGATATCCTCGGATACCACTGCCGCGCCGATCAACGCCCGCGCCCAGATGATCTGCGCGTCCCCGTGCGGCGCGGCGCGCAGCCGCTCCTGGCAGACTTGAAAGAAGGCGTGGAAGGCGCTATCCCGCTGCACCTCCGGCGTATAGCGGCCTGCGGCGCCCAGGCAGCGGGAGATAATCCCCTCCACCAGCTCGAGGTCGGTCTCGTGCCGTACCTTGTCCCCGGCCAGCGCCAGAAAGTCCCTCGCCGTGAGCTGCTGGTCGCGCACCATATCCCACAGCGAGGTCCACAGCAGCAGCCGCAACAGCGGGTCGGTCACACGCTCCAAATTGTCGCGAATGTAGCCAAGCGAGGCCGGATCCAGCGCCACCTTGGCGTACGCATGGTCGTTGTAGTTGGGGAATACGAAGGCGGGTGCAGGCATACCCCGTGCCGCTTCGACCTCGGCTTCTGCCGCCTCAATCGCGGCGCGTAGCGCCTCAACGACGATGCCGCCGTCCTGCTCGCGCGCCAGTCCCACTTCGACGGTGTGGGGGCGCAGTGTCTGGTACTCCCCCGGCGCAGACTGCGCCAGCGACAGCCGGGCAATGCGCTCACCATCCTGCTCCCAGGAGGTGGAGAGGGTGTTGAGCGACGCCGTCTCCAGCCACAGCCGCGCCCAGGCGTGCAGGTCGCGGCCGCTGCCCTCCTCCAGGGCGGTGAGGAACTGGGAGAGGGTGGCGTTGCCAAAGGCGTGACGCTGGAAGTAGCGGCGCATACCGTCTCGGAAGCCCTCCAGCCCGATGGTCGCCACCAGTTGCTTGAGCACCGCAGCACCCTTGCCATAGGTGATGCCGTCAAAGTTGAGGAAGGTCTGGTCGGTATCGGCCACCTCCCCGGCGATCGGATGGGTGGTGACAAGCTGATCCTGGCGGTAGGCCCAGGCTTTCATGCCGTTGTGGAACTCCGTCCACGCCTGGGTGAAGCGGGTGTTGGAGGTCAGCGCGAGATAGGCCATGTAGCTGGCGAAGGACTCGTTGAGCCACAGATCGTTCCACCAGCGCATCGTCACCAGGTTGCCGAACCACATGTGCGCCATCTCGTGCAGCATTACCTCACCGCGCGATTGGCGCTGATTCTCGGTGGGCGGGTCGCGGAACAGGTAGCTCTCGGAATGGGTGACACAAGCGACGTTCTCCATCGCTCCCGCGTTGAACTCCGGTACAAACACCTGGTCGTACTTGCCGAAGGGGTACGGGTAGGCGAAGAACTCCTGAAAGAAGTCCAGGCCCTGGCGGGTGATGGTGAACAGCTCTTCCTCTTCGAAGTGCTTCACCATCGAGCCGCGACAAAAGAAGCCGAGCGGGATACCGTTGTGCTCCGCGCGGAAGGCGCGGTACGGGCCAGCGACAATCGCGAACAAGTAGGTGCTGAACGGCTCGGTGGGGGCGAAGGAACGGGTACTACGACCGTCGCCGGCGTCCTGCCGCCCGGTCTCGCGGCTGTTGGCAATCACCTCCCACTCCGCTGGGGCGGTCACCTTCACGGTATAGCGGGCCTTGATATCTGGCTGGTCGAAGCAGGGAAATAGCCGGTGCGCCTCGTACGGCTCAAAGTTGGTGTAGATGTACTCCTGGCCGTCCTCGGGATCGATGAACTGGTGCAGGCCATCGCCGGTGTGGTCGTACTCGTTCTCGTAGACGATGTGGACGGTGTTGCGCGCATCAAGCGCTGACCCCGGCAACGTCAGCCGGTAGCCGTTCCATTCCGGCGCGGCGATGCGCTGTCCATTCACCTCTAGCAGCGCGATGCGCTTGCCCCGGTGGTCAAGGAAGGTGTCGCCGCTCCCCTCCAGGGCGAAGGTGATCGTCACGTCGCCCTGGTAGACGGGCGAACCGCCGGTCAGCGAGATGTGCAGCGCGTAGCTCGTGTCACGCACCCGGGCAGCGCGTGCCTCGGCATCGACCTGGCTGAGCACGTCACGGGCCGGTGTAGCGGCGCTGGTCATATCGGTTCCGCCTCTATGTCAACGATTGGCTTCCATTATCACCGCCGCTCCAGCATCTGCGTAACCCGGACGGTTGACCGGTGATCGCAGCCCGGCAGCCGCCCGCGTCACACTCCTGACACGTCGCGGCGGTCCCGGATCCTCCGCTTGTCAGAGCCGCATGCAGGCGCTACTATTGTTGACAGAGTCAGTCATCTTTCCTGTGACAGGGGGCCGGTCGTGCGCGTCTCGACGAAGGGCGACTACGGCGTGCGGGCGCTGATTGAGCTATCCCACCACTTTGGGCAGGGGCCGCTGCAAAGCGCTGAGATCGCAGGGCGGCAGGGCATCCCCGAGCCATATCTCGACCAAATCCTGACCAGCCTGCGTCGGGCGGGGTTCATCCGCAGCGTCCGCGGCCCGCAAGGTGGCCATGCGTTGCTGCGCCATCCGTCCGAGGTGCGCCTGTCCGATGTCATCGAGGCGCTCGAAGGGTCGCTCTCCCCCGTGGCCTGCCTGGATAGCATGGACTGTAGCCGGCCAGGCGCGCTGGCTCAGCATGAAGTCTGGGAGCGGGTGCACCGAGCAACCCAGGAAATCCTAGAAGGTGTCACGCTGGAGGACCTCGCCAATCGCGAGCGCCAGCTTGCCGTCGGTCCGCGCTACGCTATCTAGCCAGGCAGCGAGCGTGCTGACCGGCACCGTGGGGCACACCGTTGACGAGAGACAACCGTCATGAGCCATGACCACCCCGCCATCGCTGCTTCCGTGCTGGACTTGATCGGCAGAACGCCGCTCGTCCGGCTCAGGCGGATCGTGCCCGAGGGCGCCGCTGAGGTGCTGGGTAAGATGGAGTCGCTCAATCCGGCGGGATCGGTGAAGGACCGCATCGCGCTGGCGATGATCGAGGACGCTGAGCGGAGCGGCGTGCTCCGGCCTGGGGCGACCCTGGTGGAACCCACCTCCGGCAACACCGGCATCGGCCTGGCCATGGTGGCGGCAGTCAAGGGCTACTGGCTGGTGCTGACCATGCCAGACGACATGAGCCAGGAACGGCGCAAGCTCCTGGCACGTTACGGCGCCGAGCTGGTGCTGACGCCGGCGATTGAGGGGATGAGCGGCGCGGTGTTCGCTGCCGAGGAGTTGGTACGCACCCGCGGCTACTTTATGCCCCAGCAGTTCCAAAACGCCGCCAATCCCGAGATCCACCGCAGGACGACCGCGCTGGAACTACTCAGCGCCACCGGCGACCAGATTGACGCCTTCGTGGCCGGGGTGGGCACGGGCGGCACCATCACCGGGGTGGGCGAGGTGCTACGCGAACGGTTACCAGAGGTGCGCATCGTTGCAGTGGAGCCCGCCCGCTCCCGCGTGCTGGCGGGCAAGCGTTGGGGCGTGCATGCTATTCAAGGGATCGGTGCTAGTTTTGTCCCTGGCGTGCTGAATACCACGGTCTACGATGAGATCATCCCGGTGGCCGACGACGATGCCATCGAGACGAGCCGGCGGCTGGCGCGGGACGAGGGCATCCTGGCGGGCATATCCGCCGGGGCGAACGTGTGGGCGGCGGTGCGCGTGGCCAAACGGCTGGGCACAGGCAAACGGGTAGTGACCATCATCTGCGACACCGGGGAGAGATACCTGAGCATGGCCTAGGCGGAATTGCGTCTCTAGCCATATCCTGTAGAATAGTAAGTGACTTACTGTACATGATGGATACCGCCGTTCGGGTCTATATCCCTACTCCGTTTCGCCGGTTGACCGGCAACCGCACACACGTGGAGGTGCCCGGCCACACAGTGGGCGAGGTGTTGACGGGCCTCGAGGCACGCTTTCCCGGCATCGGTGACCTGATCTTCGACGCGGAGCGGCGCATCCCTAATCATGTGAACGTCTATGTCAACAACCGTGAGATTCATTCCCTCGCTGGCACGGCGACACCCGTACAGGCGGGGGATGAGGTTGCGGTCATTCCCGCCATTGCGGGCGGCGCGTGCACCGCGCAGGGCCATCACCGGAGGACAGCATGAACGGGCAGGCAGGGCAGGGAGCGCCACGGGCGCTGACACCTACACAGGTGATGCGCTATTCGCGGCATATCATCATGCCGCAGGTAGGGCCGGTGGGCCAGCGAAAGCTGATGAACGCCAAGGTGCTGATCGTCGGCGCCGGCGGTCTCGGCTCCCCCATCGCCGTCTATCTGTCGCTGGCCGGCGTGGGCACGGTCGGCCTGGTCGATTTTGACGTCGTTGACCTGTCCAACCTGCAACGGCAGATCCTGCATCAGACCAACGATGTTGGCCGGCCGAAGGTGATCTCGGCCAAGGAGACGCTGAACGCCTACAACCCTGAGGTGAACGTCGTTGCCCATGAGGCGCCGATCACCTCCGACAACGCCTTCGAGATCATTGACCAGTATGACATCGTCGTGAACGGCGCAGACAACTTCGCCACGCGTTACCTGGTGAACGACGCCGCCTACCTGCGTGGCAAGCCGCTGGTGGATGGCTCGATCCTGCTGTTCGACGGCCAGGCCTCCACGTACCTGCCGGGGAAGGGCTGCTACCGCTGCCTGTTCCCGGAGCCGCCGCCGCCGGGACTGGTGCCGAGCTGCGCCGAGGCCGGCGTACTGGGCGCGCTGTGCGGCACGATCGGCTCCATCCAGGCGACCGAAGTGCTGAAGCTGATCCTGGGTGTGGGCGAGCCGCTCTCCGGCCGGCTGCTGCTGTACGACGCGCTGTCGATGGAAGTGCGCATCGTCAAGACGCGGCGCGACCCCAAGTGCCCGCTGTGCGGTGACAACCCCACGATCAGCGAGCTGATTGACTACGAGGCATTCTGCGGCGCACCCGCCCGCGAAGGACCGGTTGGCGCGCACTAGCCAGGCACTCCGGCGCCGGGGCAGCCGGGCGCTCCCCCGGCGCTGCAGAACATGACCAACTCTGAGGAACACAGATGAGCGTTGAAGTACGCGTGACGGCGGTGCTGCAAAAGCTGACCGGCGGCCAGAGGGCCGTCAGGGCCGATGGAGGCACCATCGGCGGCCTGCTGGACAACCTGGAGACGGCCTATCCCGGCTTCAAGGCGAGCGTGATGCAGGATGGTAAGCTGCACCGCTTTGTCAATATCTACGTCAACGACGAAGATATCCGTTACCTCGGCCAGCTCGAGACGCCGGTCAGCGAAGGCGACGTGGTGGCGATCCTGCCAGCGCTGGCGGGTGGCTGCTAGCGGCTGCCATTTGCCACCGGCTCCTGCCCGTGCTCCGGAGGTCCCCATGCTGTACGGCAGCATTCTCGACATGATCGGCAACACGCCGTTGGTGGAGCTTTCTCGCACCTCACCCAACCCGCGCGTGCAGATCTACGCCAAGCTGGAAGGGCAGAACCCGACCGGCTCAGTGAAGGACCGCATCGCCAAGTACATGATCGAGGCAGGTGAGCGCGACGGGCGGCTGACCCACGACCGGATCTTGCTGGAGCCCACCTCCGGCAACACTGGCATTGGCCTGGCGATGATCGGCCGGCTCAAGGGCTACAAGGTCATGGTGGTGATGCCGGAGAGCGTCTCCGAAGAGCGTACGGCGCTGCTGAAGGCGTACGGCGCCGAGATCGTCTACTCCCCGGGCGAACAGGGCTCCAACGGCGCAATCAAGGTGGCGCAACAGATGGTGGCGGAGGCGCCGCAACGCTTCTACATGCCGTATCAGTATGGCAACGCCATGAACCCGCGCGCCCACTACGAGACCACCGGCCCGGAGATCGTGCGCGACCTGCCTGACCTCGATGTGTTCGTGGCCGGACTGGGCACCGGCGGTACGCTCACCGGCACCGCCCGCTACCTCAAGGAATACAACCCAGAGATCAGGGTGATCGCCACGGTTCCCCATCCAGGCGACCTCGTCCAGGGGCTGCGCTCCCTCGAAGAAGGCTTCATCCCGCCGGTGCTTGATGAGAGCCTGCTCGACGGCCGGGTGGTGGTGGACAGCCGCACCTCGTTCGCCGCCACCAAGGAACTGACCCAGACCGAAGGCATCTTCGCCGGTATCTCTGCCGGCGCGGCGATCAAGACCGCCCAGCGCATCGCCGCCCGCCTCGAATCAGGCAAGATCGTGACCCTGCTGGCCGACGGCGGCTGGAAGTATCTCTCCACCAACCTGTGGACCGTCGATTATGACGACATGCCGGAGGACGTCGGCGACAAGATCTGGTGGTAACGCCGGTGTCGCCTTCGCCTAACCCTCCGCCGTGGTGCTCGGTGTGCCCGGCCTGGATAGCACGGTGTCCGGTGTGGCTACGCTTCGCTCCGCACGCTTCGCACTCGGTTTGTCCGAAGGCTTCACAGAACGGGCCCCTTCGCTGATACTGTCCCGTGACGTACGCGCTGCGGTGGTGCCCGGCCGGTGACGGGCCGACCGCGTGCGAGCTTTGGCCGGTGACGGGGATACGCTGAGGTGCCCGGATGAAAGCGGCTGTGTCACGACGGCGATTCGCGCTGGCACTCATCCTGATGGGTGTAGCGTTCCTCACGGCGGGAAGCGGCGCGGGAGGGCCGGTGCGTGCGCAGGATGCGCCACTGAGCCCCGAGGATGAGTCCTGGGTGCAGGCTACCGCCGCGTCAATCTGTGATGCCGCGAACGACAGCAACAACGACGACGAGGACTGTGACGGCGCCGGCACCCTTACGGGCCCGCTGCGTGACTGTCTACAGCTTACGCTGGGCGAGAACGTCACACCCGGCAACGCGCGCGAGCTGTGCCATGACTACATTCGGAACGCCGGACGGGACGGTCCGCGCACCTCTATTGATATCAACAACCTGACAAGCCTCGTCACCACCGGCGTAACCTACGAGGTCGATGCGCTCCGAGCGTTAGGAATCGACGAGGCCACGCTCGACACGTTCGCGGCGGCGTTGCGCCCATGCATACTGGACTACTATCTCAGGATGGCCTTCCAGAAGCTGCACGACGTCTGCCCTGACGTCTATCAACTACCGATGACCGCGTGGATAGAGGCGTCGACTCAACAATTCGAAGCGTCGCTCACCCCGCTGCTTGATCAGGGATACAGCGCCAACGACCTCATGCGCGGGATCGATGTGTTCCGCACGTGCTTACAGGACGCGCTCGCCGGCAAGCCGCTCACCTCCGAGACCGGCAAGGTGGTGCCCGAGTGTGCGTTCAAGGCGCGTACGGAAGCCGGTCTGGAACGGCCCGTGCAGGGGGCGCCGGTCATTGCGGACGTGGTGTGCTCGCCCAATCCCGCTGCTGCCGGCGAGCTGCTGTCGTGCTCGGCGACGCTCACCGGGCCGGTGACTGGTGTGCAGTGGTCCGCACCCGGCGGCAGTCCCAACGCGCTGGCCCAGACACCTACTGGAGCTGCCGAAGGCGGTGTCACGGTGCAGTTCACTACCTCTTTCACCACCAGCGGCACCAAGAGCATCGAGGTAACCGCCTGCAACCGCCCGGCGGGAACGGAGCGCGATCTCTGTGCGTCCGGCAGGACCACCGTCGAGATCACGCCGGTTGCTCCGGTGATCGATGGCATGAGCTGCACCAGCGGCCCCGTCAACACCGGCGACGTCGTCTCATGCTCGGCCAGCATCAGCGGTGGCTCCGGCTCCACTACCAACCGCTGGAGCGCGCCCAGCGGCGACCCCAGCGACGGCCGCGGACTGTCGTTCTCGACGCAGTACTCCCGCTCCGGCAGCTTCACGATCCGCTTCCGCTCCTGCGCTGGGCCAGACCCGCTGGACGGCCAGGGCGGCGACACTCGCGCCTGCACTGAGCGCACTGCGACCATCAGCGTGCGGGAGGGGGCGCCGAAGGTGACCGCGGTCGGCTGCAGCCCCGCCTCCGTCGCCGTCAACACCGCCGTCACCTGCTCCCCCCAGATCGAGGGCACCGTCACCTCCCGCACCTGGACCGCCGCGGGTGGTACGCCCCCGTCGGGCAACGGCCCTTCCTTCAGCACCCGCTTTGCCACCCCCGGCGCCAAGCAGATCACCCTCGAGGTCTGCAACGGCGGGGCGTGTGCCACGGCGATTCAGCCACTGAGCGTCACCGGTGAGGCCCGCTGCACGCAGTGGAACATCGCCGGCACCTGGCAGACCAGCCAGTCCAACAACTACAACCCGACCTTCGTCTTCCAGCAGTCCGGCACCACCATCAGCGGCACCGCCTCCCTGCCCA
>CAUJGQ010000051.1 GCA_963170165.1 Chloroflexota bacterium
ACCAGCTCGCGGGCGCCGCCGGCGTACAACCGCTGCGCCTCCTCAACAATGGCTGGGAGCGGCAGGCTGTAGAGCGGCCCCTTGATCTGCGGGATGATGCAGAAGGTGCACGGGGCGTTGCAGCCGTCGGAGATCTTGAGATAGGCGCTGACCCGCTGCGGCCCGGTGGCCGCCGGGATATCGCGCCACGCGGCAGCAGGTTCAGGGAAGCCGGCGCCGGCGTCATGCAGCGCCTGTGCCAGGCGGGTAGCATCGATGCCGGCGATCACCTGCGGCTCATACACCTCCGCCAGCAGGTCCAGCGCCTCGGCCGCCGGCAGCGCACCGCTGGTCAGCCGCGCCAGCGCCGTTGCGGCCCCAGCCAGCAGCCCATGACCGGTGACGGCGTCGACCGTGGCGTTCCACTGGTGCGGGTCGAACAGCGCGGTCACCTCCGGGAGTTCTGCGGCCAGCTCGTCGCGATTGAGCGTGATCAGGCAGCCGGCCGCTATCAGGGCCTGCCCGGTGTGCCGCGCCTTGCCCAGGGCGAGGATGGCATTGATGCTCTCTTGCTGGCTTTGCTCGATGAACCCGCAGGTGTTGGCCACCAGCACATCGGCGCGCCGCGGGTTAGCCTCCGCCACGCAGCCGGCCGCGGCCAAGCGGCGCTCGAAGGACTCCGAGTCGGCGACATTCTTGGGGCAGCCCAGCGTCACCAGGTGATAGCGGACTGGGCGGCCAAGCGCCGCCCGCAGCCTGGCGGACACCGCAGCGGGCGAACCGGCTGCCGTCGCGGCAGGGGCGCGGTCGAAGAGGGGAAGACTGATGGGCGATGACATACGTCGAGTGTACCAGCTTGCCGGCGCGGCGCGGCCGGACAGCAGGACGCCGGCCACGGGGGCCGGCGCCGTTGACACCGCAAGAGGTAGGTTAGCGCGCCTTCTGCTTGGAGTAGCAGTTGGAGCAGAACACCGGGCGGTCACCGCGTGGCACGAAGGGCACCTCCGTCGCCTGGCCGCAATCGGCGCAGACGGTGGGGTGCATCTGCCGTGGCGTGCGACCGCCGAAACTGGCAAAGGCGCCGTAGCGCACATAGCCCGCGCCGTCATCCTCCTGGTCGAAGCTCAGCCGGGTGGACTTGCGCTGCGACCGGCAGCCCTGGCAGCGGGTCGGCTGGTTCACCAGCCCCTTGGTGGCGTAGAACTCCTGCTCGCCCGCCGTAAAGGTGAAGTTGGTTCCGCAATCGCGGCACACCAACACTTTGTCCGTGTAGCTCAATGAGTCCTCCGCGTGACCGCCTGGGGCTGCGCGCCAGACTGGTGACTGGCTTGGTGGGTGGCGCTCCCACCTCAGATTCATTGTAAAGTTGGATCACTCACTTCCGCAATGTTCTCTGCTGCGCACTGCTTTACAGAACGCGTGTTCCACCGTGCCGTTGAGCAGGGCCGGCCGCCGGTGCTAGCATGGCCGGGAGGGGGCCGGCATGAGCGGGCGCGCGGCATCGGATGATCAACTCAGCGCGGAGCAGCCGGCCGATGGCCTGTTTGCCGGCCTCAACCCGGCGCAGCGTGAGGCGGTCGTGCACGGCGCCGGACCGCTGCTGATCCTGGCAGGGCCGGGTTCGGGTAAGACCCGCGTGATCACGCACCGCATCGCCTATCTGGTGCGCCATCACGGCATCGCGCCGTGGCGCATTCTGGCCGTGACGTTCACCAATAAGGCGGCGCGCGAGATGCGTGACCGCGTCGAAGGGCTGCTGGGCGATACCGCTGCACGTGACATGGCAGTGGGCACCTTCCACTCCCGCTGCGCCCGCATCCTGCGCCGGAGCGGCGGCGCGGCCGGCGTGGATCCGCGCTTCACCATCTACGACGACGATGATCAGCAGCGGCTGGTCAAGCAAGCCCTTGGTGATCTGAGTATCGACCCGAAGCGGTACAGCCCGCGGGCGGTGCTCAGCGCCATCTCCCGCGCCAAGACGGATATGGTCGGCCCGGCCGAGTTTGCGCGGACGGTCGAGGACTATTACGGCGAGATCGTCGCCCGCGTCTACGCCCGGTATCAAGAGCTGCTGGCCGCCAGCCACGCGCTCGACTTCGACGACCTGCTCAACAAGACCGTAGAGCTGTTCACCAATAGTGAGCTGGTGCGTGGTGAGTATCAGCGCCGCTACGACTACGTGCTGGTTGACGAGTTCCAAGACACCAACGCCGTGCAGTACAACCTGGCGAAACTGTTGACGCACCCGGACTATGGCGGCAACGGCAACCTGTGCGCCGTGGGCGATGAGGACCAGTCCATCTACTCCTGGCGGTCGGCGCGACCGGAGAACTTCCTTGACCTGGAGCGTGACTACCCCGATGTCACGGTCATCAAGCTGGAGCAGAACTACCGCTCCACTCAAACCATCCTTGACGCCGCACAGGAGGTGAT
Organism: Chloroflexota bacterium; assembly: GCA_963170165.1. GTDB lineage: Bacteria > Chloroflexota > Dehalococcoidia > CAUJGQ01 > CAUJGQ01 > CAUJGQ01. The sequence continues at coordinate 2,413 of CAUJGQ010000051.1, forward strand.
CGCGCGCGGTGGCCAGCGCCACCGCAAGGAGTTATGGACCGAGAATGGTGACGGCGCTGAGGTAGTGGTCTACGAGGCCGAGGACGCCGAGGGAGAGTCACGCTTCATTCGTGACGAGATCAGCACGCTGATGCGGCGCGATCGCCGGCCCCCGCGGGATTTCGCCATACTCTACCGGACCAACGCCCAATCCCGTGCGTTGGAGGAGTCGCTGACGACCTCGGGCATCCGCTACCGCATCGTCGGCGGCACGCGCTTTTATGAGCGGCAGGAGGTCCGCGATCTGATCGCCTACCTGCGGGTGGTGCTCAACCCGGCCGACGCCGTGTCGCTCGCACGCATCGTGAACGTGCCGGGGCGCAAGATCGGCGACACCACCATTCAACGGCTCCAGCGACTGGCGACGGTGACCGGGTGCACGCTCCTGGACGCGATCCGCATGGTGGCGCACGCCGCTGGTTCCGGTGACGGGGATGCCAGGTGGCTGCCGGCGCCGTCCATGCTGGCCGAGCTGGCGCGGGCACGGGCTCCGTTGGTGCGCTTCGCCGCCCTGATGGACGGCCTGCTGGAGGCGGCGCCGGGGCTCACCCCTCCGCAGCTCATCCAGGAGATCGTGGACCGTACCGGTTACCGCGCCTACCTGCGCGACGGGTTCGACAACGGCGACGACCGTTGGGAGAACGTGCAACAGCTGATCGCCGCCGCCGCGCAATACGACGAGATTGACCCCGTGGGCGCGCTGCAGGCATTTCTTGAGAACGTAGCGCTGGTGTCGGATGCCGACGATGTCAATGAGCGCGAGGACGCGGTCACGCTGATGACGCTGCACACGGCCAAGGGTCTGGAGTTCCCGGTCGTATTCCTGGCAGGGATGGAAGAGGCCGTGCTGCCCCACATCCGCTCTTATGACTCACCCGAGCAGATGGAGGAGGAGCGGCGGCTGTGCTACGTGGGTCTCACCCGCGCAAAGGAGCAGCTGTACCTCACCCACGCCCGATTCCGTGTTGGCTTCGGCGGCGGCCAGCACAACCCGCGGTCGCGTTTTCTGGACGACATCCCCGAGCGGCTCAAGCGTCAGCGCAGCGCCGCAGAGCGCGGGTACGCAGGACGCCCGGGCAGCCACCAGAGCGGCGCAGGCAGCGCCTGGAGCTACCCGGCGCCGCGGAGCGGATGGACGGAAACAGCGAATGTGCACCGCCCGGCGCTCACGCCTCGCGCTGCCGCTGACGCCGGCCCGGATCGCCCGCGCCCGACGTATGCACCGGGCGATCTGGTGCGGCATGCCAAGTTCGGAGACGGCATCGTCGTGAGCTGCCGGCCCAGTGGCGATGATCATCTGGTGGAGATCGCCTTCAAGGGCGGCGTCGGCGTGAAGAAGCTGATGCTGAGCTTCGCCGCATTGGAGAAGCCGGCCGCCGGGTGAATCTGTAGCCCGAATCATCCATGGACAGCTGGGGCGGGCAGCGTGCGGCGGCCTGGCTGCCGCCTGAGCTGTGGTGCCGGCCCGCCGCCGGCGCTGGGTCCCGTTGCCGTCTCATGGGTTTCCGGTCTAGCCTGCCTGGCGCAGCCCAGCGTACACCTCCGCAGGTGTTGTCCTGCGCCGCAGCGAGTGGAAGGCCTCGTCTCCTGGCTGGGAAAAGGTGGGGGCAGGTAGCCCAAGCAGGTAGCCCTGCACCGCATCAGCGCCGCTCCGGAGCGCGTAGTCCAGCACCTCTGCCGTCTCGATGCCCTCGGCAACGATGGTGCAGCGGGACTCACGCGCGAACGCGGTGATGGCGGCGAATACCGCGCGGGCGGTGAGGTTGGTCAGTGTGCCGGCGACCACCTCGCGGTCGATCTTCACGAAGTCCACCGGCAGCCGGCGCAGCATCTCCAGGCCCGAGTTGCCGGCGCCGACGTCGTCCAGTGCCAGCTTGAAGCCGTGATCGCGCAGGCTCTGTGCCTCGCGCAGCAGTACCGGCAGCCGGTCTACAGCCCGCTCGGTAACCTCAATCACCACGCGGTCAGGACGCAGTCCG
>CAUJGQ010000052.1 GCA_963170165.1 Chloroflexota bacterium
GTTCTTCGCCTGGTATCCCTGCACCGTGCCATCCCGATTCACGACGAAGGCAACGTTGAGCAGCCCGGCGGCGGACTGCCACTCCATGCCCATGATCACGGCGACCTTGTTCCGTCGAGCGATGGCGCACACCTGATCGAGTGCCGCCTGCTGCCGTTGCTGGTCCGGCGGCGGCACCGGAAAGTCCTCCCCGCGCAGCCCGGGGAGGTATGCCTCGGGGAAGCAGACGATTGCCACGCCCAGCGCGCTGGCCTGCTCTAGGAAGCGCTCGACGATCTGCAGCCGCTCCTCCATGGCAGCAGGGTTACGCGCCGCCGCCAAGCCGATGCGTAGACCTTCCCCTGCCATTGGCCTGTACTCCTCCCTGCGCTCATCCCCGATGCCGTATTGTCGCAGCCTGCTGCATCGCCGCCTAGGGAACCGGCGGTCAGGGAGCAGCCGGCGGATTTGCGCCACTGTCAGCAGCTTGGGGTACAGGGCACGGCCGCGCTCGATGCGTGCGTGGCAGCCGGCAAAGCCGCGTGGCCCCTCTCCCGCGTGCGGGCAGGGCGGTAGGGGGAGGGCCGCCGCCTCGTTCCCCTACAGCTCCAAGATGGCGCGTCCGGCGATCTTCCCTTGCTCCAGCGCTGCGGTCGCCTCGTTGATCTGGTCGAGGGTGTACCGCGTGGTGACGAGGGCATTCAGGTCCAGCTGGCCTTCTTTGAACCAGCGGACGAACATCGAGAAATCGCGGTCAGGAACGCAAGAGCCGCCGATGGAGCCGCGCAGCGTCTTCTCGCCGACCAACAGCTCTTGCATGGTCGAGTGCGGGAAGTCCGCGCCGGTCATCGGTACGCCCACCAGCACGGCGGTGCCGCCGCAACGACCGCCCACGACCCCCATCCGCACGGAGGGACTGATCTGCTCCATCGTCTTCTTCACGCCGATGCAGTCAAAGGCGTAGTCTGCGCCGCCGCCGGTCAACTCCTTGACCCGCGCCACGGGGTCGCCCTCGGAGGCGTTCACGCCGATGGTTGCGCCGAACTTCCGTGCAAACTCCAGCTTCTCCGCCGAGAGGTCAACGGCGATGATCGGGTCCGCTCCCACCACGGCGGCAGCGGCGATGGCAGAGAGGCCCACGCCACCGACGCCAAAGACGGCGACGCTTTCCTTCTCCTTGACCTTGGCGGTGTGGTAGACCGCGCCAGCGCCGGTCATCACCGCGCAGCCGATGATCGCCGTCACGTCCACTGGCACGTCATCCGGCATCTTCACGACATACTGCTCATCGGCAAGCGTCGTGTCTGCCCAGGTAAAGACGTTTTGCGAGCGGGCGACGCTGCCGTCTGGAAGCTCCAGCATGACCGGCTGAGGCGGCCTGCTCACGCGCTCGCGGTCGCGCGCTACCCAGGTAACCATCACCCGGTCGCCCTCTTTGACGTGCGTCACCTCCCGGCCGGCCGCCAGCACCACACCGGTGGACTCGTGGCCGAGGATAACGGGGTTGGCGCGCTGGCGGTGCATCTGGTGTAGCTGCGAGTGGCAGACGCCGCTGGCGAACTGCTTCACCACCACCTGATGTGGCCCCGGCGCCGGTAGCTGGAGGTCCATGATGCGCAGCGGCGCCGGCTCGGCCGGCAGGACAGCAACACGGGCAGGAAACATCAGTAACTCCTCTCCTCCGTCTGGCGGGCATCGTACAGCACATGCACGCCATGCGAACGGCCGCAACGTCAAACCGCTGAAGTATACTGCCCCCACCAACAAGGCGTGCCAACGCTCGTCCCCGCTGACCGCTGAACGCTATGCCGCTGAGGTGCTGCGCATGGGCCCGCTCACAGGGATTCGGATTCTGGACTTCACCCGCTTTCAGCAGGGCACCTTTGCCACGGTGCTGCTGGCAGACCTGGGGGCGGACGTTTGGAAGGTCGAACAGCCGGGCGGTGACCCCGGCCGCACACTCGGCCGCCATCAGGACGGCTTCTCCTCCTACTTCGAGTCGCTTAACCGCAACAAGCGCTCACTGTGCCTGGACCTGACCAAGCCGGAGGGCCGCGAGGTCGTCCTACGGCTGGCGGCGCGCGCTGACGCGGTGGCGGAGAACTTCCGCCCCGGTACCATGGACAAACTCGGCATCGGCTATGACGTGCTGTCGCGCGTCAATCCGGCGCTGGTGTTCGCATCCGCCTCGATGTTTGGCCCCAATGGCCCGCGCGGGCGCGACCCCGGCTACGACACTATCGCCCAGGCGGCGGGCGGGCTGATGATGTTCCACACACGTGACGGCGATACGCCCACCGGCGTCCAGGGCGGGCTGGCGGACCAGACGGGCGGGACGATGCTGGCACACGCCATCCTCGCCGCGCTCATTCACCGGCTGCGCACCGGCGAGGGGCAGAAGGTTGATGTCTCCCTATACGGCTCACAGGTGGCGCTCCAGGGTATCCACGTGGCCCGGCAGTTGCACCACACACCGTTGCGACCTCCGGGCGAATCCTCCGGCGTGCTCAGCCACCGGGCGCTGTGTGGCGATGGTCGCTGGATCGCCTTTGGCTTCCTGGAGGCCAAGCACTTTCCCAAGCTGTGTGCCGGCCTGGAGCTGGACGAGCTGGCCATCGATCCGCGCTTCGCAACCTCGGCTGCCCGCGGCAAACATCACGGCGAGCTGGTGGAGCTGATCGACGCGCGCGTCATTACCCGCCCCGCCGCCGAGTGGATCGAGCGGCTACGCACTGCCGACTGTCCCTGCACCGTCATCCATGACTACGAGATGATCGCCGCCGACCCGCAGGCCCGCGCCAACGGCTACATTCATGAGGAAGAGCACCCCGTCTGGGGCCATGTTCGCACCCAGGGGCCGGTCGCCCTCCTCTCCAAGACTCCTGCGTCCGTCCGCTGCCATGCTCCCATCACTCCCGGTGACCACACCGACGCAATCCTGCATGAAGGCGGCTTCACCGATGCCGAAGTAGCGGAACTCCGGGCCAAGGGAGTGGTCAGCGGGGGGCAGGCATGACCGCCGAGCTGGCCGCCGCGGTCACCGCGCAGTGCGCGGTGATCGCCCCGCTCTCCGAGACGGATCTTGAACGGCCCTGGGCGTGGCGCGCCTACGATGACGAAGGCGTGCGCTTCTCCTGCTTCCGCGTGCTGGAGGAGCTGCGCATGCTGGCGGTGCACATTGCAGACGGCCGCGCCCGCGCCGGGACGTTGCCGAGCCAGGCACAGCGCATCCTCGCCCGCTACCATGTCGCCTTCCGTGAACTGGAAGGGCTGCTGTTGCTGGTGGGCGACGACCTGGCTGCCTGGCCTCCAGGCGCCGGCCAGTGGCCGCTGCCAGCCGTGCTGTCTCACATCACCTCGGCGGCCGCAGGGTTCTTTGCGGTCATCAGCGACGCCCAGCGCCGGCACCGTGCCGGTGAGCCGGGACCGGTGCGCTTCGACGGCACGGCACTGACGGCGTTCTACGGCGAGGATCTGGCCCGTTTCACCGACCTGGAGCGTGCGCCGCTCAGCGCCGTCCTGGCCGCGCTGCGCGGGCTGCACGGCCGGGTGGTGGACGGGCTGTCTGGTATCACCGATGCTGAGCTCGCGGTACCCTCGATCTGGTGGGAAGGGGAGCCGATGCCGGCGCGCTTTCGCCTGCACCGGTTTGAGTCGCACCTGCGTCAGCACATGATTCAGGCAGAGCGGACGCTCGAAGCGGTAGCGGGGGCGCCGAGTGAGGCCCGGCGGCTGGCGCGGATGCTGCTAGCCGCGCTCGGTGATGCAGAAGGGGCCGCGCTCGGCGCGCCTGACCAGAGCGCCGCCGGCGAGACCGCGGCCGCCATCCGCGACCTCACGGCCGGCGTGCGCGCCGCGCTGTATGGCTAGGGCCGGTTTCCGGCCGGCATCGTGTCGCACGCGACCCGGCTAACCCTCTGACTCCTCCGCCGGCAGCGGGCCCGCGGCATCGGGCTCTGGTTCAGGTTCGGATGGGGGTTCCGGCTCTGGCGCCAGCGTAGCGGGTTGCTCAACCGGCGGTGGCAGCAGGCTGGCCAGATCGTCTCCCCATGGCGCGGGAGCGAACGCCGGTTGCACCGGTGGCGGCGCGTCCGGCTCCGGCTCGGGAGCGGGCTCCGGTGGTGGCGCGACGTCTTCGGCCGGTGGCGACACGATCACCAGATCCGCCAGCGCATCCACCGCCTGCGCTGCCGTCTCGACGTCGGCAACCTCCGCCAGCGTGATGATCAGCAGATAGCGATGCCCCACGGGCAACCCCGCCTCGACGATGGCAGCGGCAGGCTGCCCAGCCCGCAGCGCGTAATACTCCACGTCCGGGCGTGGCCGCCCGAGCGGCGCCAGCCGTACCGGGGCGCGCGCTGCCAGCCCGGCTACCCGCTCGGCTTCCGGCGCGGCAAACGACACGTTGGCCGACAGTGAGTAGCAGGCAGTCTCATCGAGGTCGTACAGGAAGGCGGCGTACTTGCCGGATACGGGCAGCAGATAGGTGCCCGCCGTCAGGCTGGTGGCGGACCCCAGCGCGCAGGGCACGGGCTGCAGCGGCGCTTCACGGCCGGCGTGCACCTGCAACCCCGGCACCACCGGCCCTGCCTCCGTCGCCGGACGTCCGGGCCGCAGTGAGAACAGGATGACGGCAAGCGACAACGCCGCCACCGCCGGCAGGGCGGCATTGCCCGCCACCCGCCACGGACGTCCCAGCCGCGGCGCCGGGAACGACACCCGTGGTAGCCGCACCGCCAGCATGTCCGGCGCCAGCCACACCATCGCATAGGCCAGCAGCGCGACGAGATAGCCGGCCAGCACGTCGACTACCCAGTGCTCGCCCAGGTAGACGAGATTGAAGCCCATCGTGAGCGGATACAGGAGCGACGGCGCTGCCCGCCACCCCCACAGCCGTATCAGTACCAGGGCGAGCAACAGCGGCAGCGCTGCGTGGAGCGACGGCATGGCCGCCACCGGGTTGGCGTTCATGTGGTTGTAGGCCAGCCCGATGGGGGCGGAGGAGGGCAACCGCAGCACGGTCTCAATCGCGACCCGATGCACCGGCTCGATCACCCCTTGCAGGCCGGCCATCCACGGTGGCGCCGTCGGGTACAGCGCATACCCCACAAATCCCAGGTAGAACAGCGCCATCACCGACGCCAGATAGCGCCAGTACATCCGCCGCCCAGCTGCCGTCCAGATCACCATGCCCGTCGCCACCGGCAGCACAAAATGAAAGGCGTGCTGGACGGTGCCAAACCAGTCGTACCAGCTGGCACGCGAGGAGGTGAACAACCGGTCCTGCAACCAGAGCGTAGGCACGGCCCCGCCGAATAGCCAGCGGTCGGCGTTGATCGGCGCAGAGACGTGCACCGGCCGCCCCAGCTCATCGGCGATACCGGCCGTCGCCTGCCAGGAAAGCACGAGCAGCAGGAACGGGCCCCAGTCCAGCACGAACGGCCAGCCCCGGCCCAGCGCGATGGCAACCAGGAGCAGCGGCGGGATGAGATAGTCAGGCGTCGGCCAGCCACCGTGCGTCAGCAGGTAGGCGGACATGCCGGCGAGGTAGACCAGTGCCGCGAACACCGCCAGCGCCCGCACCGCCGCCTGCGCAGCAACCGCCCGCCGGACCGCCGGCACGGGGCGGGCAGTCCGGGAGAGCGGCGTGTACGGTGGCCGGTTGATGCGCCGGGCCATAACTCACCATCGCGGGCAGGGTGACGTCACATCACGGGCGTACGCCGAGCATACGCCTGGGGCGTCCGGCGTTCATCACCGATCCGGTAACGATCCCAATGTCCCCAACGGATGTCTGAAGAATGAACGGTGTTAGCCCAGCAACGGTCCGCCCCGGTCGACGATGTCACCGGCCACGCTCACCACGGTGGGCCGTTCCTCACAGTAGCCACTGAACTCGCACTTGCCGAAGTAGAACACCTGCTTCTCTTTGTCGAACTCCACCGTCCAGGAGCCGATCAGCGGCGTCCCCGGCGTTTCCAGTTGCTGGCGAATGATCTCGGCGAGCGCGGCGAGTTGTTCCTTACCCACAGGCGGGGCCCCCTGACGTCAGATCGTGCTTACCCAAGTATAGCGGGCGAACGGTCCGGCCGTGTCGCCGGCGGTGGCACTGGGGTATACTATGGCCAAGAACAAACGTACTAGACAGAACCGGCGTGACGCCTGTGAATGACCGCTTGATCTCCTCCGGCGAACTCCCCGGCGAGGCCGAAGAGCCGGCGCTGCGCCCGCGGCGGCTGGCGGACTACATCGGCCAGGACAAGGTCAAAGACAACCTCACCATCGCCATCCGCGCCGCCCAGGCCCGCAGCGAGTCGCTCGATCACGTCCTTCTCCACGGCCCGCCGGGGATCGGCAAGACGACGCTCAGTAATATCATCGCTCACGAGATGGGCGTCTCCATCCGCATGACCGCCGGCCCGGCTATTGAGCGCGCCGGCGATCTCGCCCAGATCCTCACCGGCCTGCAAAAGGATGACGTACTCTTCATCGACGAGATCCACCGGCTACCGCGGGTGGTCGAGGAAGTGCTGTACACGGCGATGGAAGACTTCGCCATCGACATCGTGCTCGGCAGAGGACCGGGATCGCGTAGTCTGCGGCTGCAGCTGCCACGCTTCACCCTCGTCGGCGCCACCACCCGCTATGCGCTGCTCACCGCGCCGCTGCGCGATCGCTTTGGCATCACCCAGCGGCTGGATTACTACGACCAAACGGCGCTGGAAACGATTGTCACCCGCAACGCCGCCCTACTCGGCGCCGCGGTCGATGCCGCCGGTGCGTCTGAGATCGCCCGCCGCTCCCGTGGCACGCCGCGCGTTGCCAACCGGCTGCTGCGCCGTGTGCGCGACTACGCTCAGGTGCTGGCAGGTGGCGCCATCTCCCGTGACTCTGCCCGCGCCGCCCTTGCCCGGCTGGAAGTGGATGAACTGGGGCTGGATGAGATGGACCGCACGATCCTGCGCGCCATCATCCAGAAGTTCGACGGCGGCCCCGTCGGACTGGAAACGCTATCGGCGTCGGTATCGGAGGAGACGGACACGGTAATGGACGTGTACGAGCCGTATCTACTACAGCTTGGCTTCCTCAACCGCACGCCCCGCGGGCGCATCGCCACCCGCCGGGCATACGCCCATCTCGGCATCTCCTACCCGGAGCGCCGCGACACTCCCGAGCCCGCGCAGCTTGGCCTGTGGCAAGAGGATAGCTAAAGCCCGCTTACTCCTCGCCCGGATCCAGCAGACGGGCAGCAACGTCCAGCACCTGGTCGATGTCGAACGGCTTCGTGATCACCCCAGCCGCGCCGGCCTGCCGGGCACGACGCCGGGCGCCGGCATCGGCGGTCAGCAGCACCACCGGCACCAGGCTGCCGCGGGCACGCAGTGCCGCCAGCACATCCCAACCCGACAGCCCCGGCAACGTCACGTCCAGAAAGAGCGCCGCCGGCGGGTCCACCTCACACAGGTCCAGCGCGTCATCACCGTCAATCACCGCGCGCACGGCATATCCGGCACTGGCCAGCAGCGCCTCGAGTAAGCGGCGGATCGCCGGATCATCCTCAACAACGAGGGCATAGCCGTCGACGGGGATGGTCGATGCTCCCGGGTGCGCGGCCGTCTGCTGACGTCGCACCGTCAGATCCCATTCAGCCATATGCACCATCGTGCGACGGGAACGGTATCAAACGGCCGCCGAACGGGTCAATTTTCCCGGCCCGGGAGGGGCGCCAGCGCTCTGCCACGCCGTTAGGCCGGCACGTCGCTACCCCGACCGCCGCCTCGGGGAGCGGCCGGCGCGGCCTCGCGACGGACGGCATCGAACACGTTCTGCTGGAACCCAACCGAGGCGAAGTTGAGCGAGAACATCGCCGCCGGCTGCGACCCAAACCCCTGGTAGTAGCCCTGCACATCCGGCTCGCCGGCCGCTGCCGCCCGCTGCACCATCGTCCACAGCAGCGCCGCTTCGTCCTCAGGCAATGTCGCACCCCACGCGGCGAGCTTCTGCGCATAGGACACGACGGCGGCATCCATCCCGTCCGCGGCCACATGATCGTTCGCCATGCTCTACCCCCTGCGCTCTGCCGCTCCTGGCCATCCACGCCACAGCGGCGAGGTTCACCAGGAGCCGGCCGAGAAACAGCGGTAGCATAGCATGCACACTGGCGCCGCGAACGTCACCGATCGGACAGATCGGGGCCGTATTTTAACAACACGCAATTCTACCGCTTGACGGCGTCCTTGACGGCATCGGTAGCATCGCCGGCGGCATCCTTCACTTTGCCCCAGGCGCCCTGAGCCTTGCCCTCCGTGCGCTCGGCTTCGCCTTCGGCTTCCATTCGCTCGTTGCCGGTGGTCTCGCCGAACTTGTCCTTCGCCCAGCCGGTGCCTTCCTTCATCTTGCCTTCCATGCGGTCCTTATCCATGGCGTTGTTGCCTCCCCTATGCAGTTACCACTTAACGCTCGCATACGTGGCATCATGCACCCATAGCACCGCTGGCGTACCGGGTGCGCGGGGGGCTACGCCCTTTGTACCGGCGTGGGATTAGAACAGCGCAGGCGCGCGGGCGGTAGTCCGCCGTGGCCGCGACCTGGGCGGCGGGGTGGCCGCAACCTCGACGGGCCGCTGAAGCCGGTCCGCAGGCTCGGAGACGGCGGACTCGCGGGGCAAGACGGCCGGCTCGAACAGCGATTCGTGCGCCAACCGGCAAGCAGGGAGGGTAGCGAGCAGCGCCAGCAACGCTTCATCCGTTTCCGGCAGGGGCGACACTCCCAGTGCCCTCACCCCGGCAAGCGTGAGCCGCGCCCCCTCGCCGGCCTCCTGCCAATGCACGGAGAGGGCAGTGCTCAGCCGGTTCCGCAGTGCCGTGCTACACAACCCCGCGCCGGGGATATCCTGCCAGCCGGGCGGCGGCGGTGCAGCAGCTAGCGCCTGGGCCACCTCGCCATCGGTATAGCACCCAAGGAGCGGACCCAACTCGCGCAGCGCCAGCCAGCCTGCCGAGGCGGCACAGGCGGCACGCAGCCGCTCTGCGCCGCCGGCCGTGCGCGCCGCGAGCGCGTCAAAGCGGGCAGCGGCATCCAGCACCGGCTGGGGGGCCATTGCCTCCCGATACGCGACCAGCGGAAAGGGTAGATCCGCAAACGCGGGCAGTGAGCCATCGGGCACCGCGATGATCAACCGGGTATCCGCCGGCAGCTGCGCCAGCGCCGCGCGCTTCTTCGCCAGGTAGCCGGGCGTCCAGAAACCTGCGATCTCCAGGTAGACACGCAGCCCGCCACGATCCAGCGCGAAGTCTGGGATGATCACCCGCCGCCCAGCCAGCAACGGCGCCGGCTCGCGCACCAGCCGCCAGCCCGCCGCCCGTCCTTGTCGCTGCAGCGCAGCAAAGGCCGCCGCCAACGCTTCCTCCACCTGCGAGTCGTACGCTGGGCTGTCGATGTCACGGTCCCGGGCCGTCAGCGCCAGGCCGGGGACATCGAGCAGCACACGGGTCAGCAGCAACCGGTAGGGGCGCTCGTTCACATGCAGGTGCGCGGCGGCGGTGTCATGCGTGCCCAGCGCCCGCAACAGCCGCAGCGCCACCAGCGCCAGCCGCGGCCCTGTGCTGGCTGGCGCAGCGCTTACCGCATCGGGACCAGCCAGCGTCAGACGCAGCACGTCCGTCTCCAGTCCGGCCCGCTCGATGTCGGCGTACACCCCCAGCCGCCGGCACCAGGCATACAGCCGCCGAATCGTGCCCCCCGCAGGTTGGTGCAGCGTGAACACGATCCGCTCGCTCTGGCGCAACACCGTGGCCAGCGCCGCGCGATTGTAGCGAGCGAGCACTTCCACCACCGACGGGGCCGTCTCCGGCGGCGCGAGCAGCGCCTCCTCTTCAGCGTCCAGCCGCAGCGCCGCATCGAGGGCGGGACCGTCTTCGCCGGCCAGTCCGAGCGACCGTGCCAGCCGCGCCAGCGCCTCATCGCGCCGGCCGGACGGCACGTAACCCCCGTCGTGCTGATTCACCTGGTCGAACAGGCGCAAACGCAGTCCAGAGGGCGTGTCAATACCGGCGTCTGTGAGATGGCGGGCGCGCTCCTCGCCCAGTTCCTCGGCCAGTGTCCGCGCCGTCCAGGCGTAGAAGTCGAAGCAGCCGGCGGCCAGCCCGTGTCCCAACCGCCGTTCACCGGCAATGGCCACCACCACATCCGGGTCGTATTCGGCGCGGCGGCGGCCCGCCAGCCCGGCGAGGTAGTCGCGCACCCCCGCGGCGGCGGCCGTGGCGCGCCGGTCGTGTTCGGTCAGGAACATGACAGAGAAGATCGGCGGCCCGCCACCGGGGTCACGCCGGGCCCGCCAGCGTATGTCTGCCATGCTCAACGTGGCCATCAGCGCACACCTACCGGCTGACGGCGGCGGCTGGCGACACGCGGCTCGGCGGTGTCACGCGTCACCAGCTCATACAGCACCGCCTCGCCCGCCTTGGGCCGGAGGATGCGGCCGAGGCGCTGGATGTACTCGCGACGCGTACCGGAGCCGCTGAGCACAATCGCCACCGAGGCATCGGGCACGTCCACGCCTTCGTTCAGCACGCGGCCGGTAGCGAGCACGGTGTACGCGCCGGCGCGGAAGCGCTCCAGCACGGCGCGACGCTCTGCGGGAGGAGTGCTGTGGACAATCACGGGCAGGCACAGCCGCCGCCCCAGCTCTTCGACGGCGGCATTGTACTCGGAGAAGATCAGCACCCGCTCACCCCGGTGCCGCTCAAGCAGCTGCTCGACCGTCTCCAGCTTGCTGCCCGCGCCGAAGGCGATGCGCCGCGCCTCCTGATGGGCGCGCAGGGCGGCATACGCCATCGGGTCGCCGCCGCTACGGCGCAGCACCAACCGCTCGAAGTCCTCGGCGGTGCGCACCTGGAGACCGCGCGCCGCCAGGTAGCCGCGATAGGTGCGCACATGCTCGGTGTAGGCGGCACGCTCGGCATCAGACAGCGCCACCCGCAGCCGCCGCTCGCGGTAGGGGGCGATGTAGCCGGTGCGCGCCAGTTCTTCCGGCTCGCGGCGGAACACCTCCGGCCCCAGCAGCACATCCAGCGCGGCATGACCGCCGTCGGCCCGCTCTGGGGTAGCGCTCAGCCCCAGCCGGTACGGGGCGACTGCCGCCTCGGCGATACGCCGGTAGCCGGCAGCGGGGAGATGATGCGCCTCATCCGCCACCAGCAGGCCGAAGTGCGTGAGCAGCCGGGGATGACGGGATGCGGACTCGTAGGTGATCACCGTTAGCGGGCGCAGCTCGCGCTCGCCGCCGCCGACCACGCCCACCATCTCCGGCGGTGCGCCCAACCCCTCAGCCAGCGCCGCCCGCCACTGAGCAAGCAGATCGAGCGTGGGCACGAGCACCACGGTCCACAGCCGCAGCGCGTTGATGGCCATCACGGCGACGTGCGTCTTACCGGCGCCGGTGGGCAGCACGACAACGCCCCGGCCGCCGGCGGACTGCCACGCCGCCAGCGCCTCCCGCTGGTAAGGACGGGGCGCACGGCTGACGGTGGGGAGAAACGGCAGCACCGGCCGCGGGTCGAAGTGCAGCCGGGCCGCCGGCCCCAGCGCCCGTTCTATCTCCGGCAGCAGCAGCGGCAGCGCCCGCCACCCGCCCAGGCGCGGATCGTGCCGCAGGCCGGCGCCGGCGGGCAGTGCACCCAGCGCCTCCGGCGGATGGGGGACGAGCAACAGGTCGTTGCCACGCAGATGGATGTCGACAACCGGCGTCACATCGCCAGTGTACGCGGGGAGCGGGGAGCGCGGGGGGGCCGCACCGGCAGAACCTACCCGTGCCTCTACTCCGCTTCGAGTGTGGCGTTCACGGAGATATCGACGTTGCCGCGGAGGGCGTTGGAGATGGGGCAGCCCTGCTCGCCCTGCTGGGCCAGCTCCTGGAAGCGGGCCTGATCGATGCCGGGCACGACACCACGGACGGACAGCTGCGAGGATGCGACCTTGAAGCCGCCCTCGGGCCGGCGCTCAAAGCCGGCCACACACTCTACAGCCAGACGGCGCGGGGGGCTACCGGCCCGGCCAAGGGTGGCGGCGAAGGCCATGGCGTAGCAGGAGGCGTGCGCCGCTGCCAGCAACTCCTCGGGGCTCGTGCGACCGTCCGGCTGCTCCGTGCGCGAGGCCCACGTTACCGGGCTATCGGTAAGGACGCCGCTGCTGACCATTGAAAACGTGCCGCTGCCGCTCATCAGGTCGCCGTTCCAGGCCACCCGTGCCCGGCGTTCAATCGCTGCCATGAATGGAACCTCCCCATGGCGCGCCCTCTCTACCAAGGACGCGCTGCTACGCGCGGGGCCGCAATCCCGCGCTATCTCCAGTGTCGATGAAGCGCCCATCTGCCGCCACCGCGCGCGAGCACGTAGAATACCGCTTCGAACGGCTGAGGGAGGAAGCGGCGTGGAGCCTCTGCCCTGTTACCCTCACCCCTTCGAGGTAGGGAGACCGGGACATGCTCAACCGATGCCGCTGGCTGGCGCTGGCGCTCCTGCTCGCCGTCGCGGCCGGCATGGCGCAACCGGTCTACGCGCAGAGCCCCACACCTACACCAGCGCCGGCGGCGCGTAACACGCTGGCGCTGACGCCGGGCTGCACAACGGTGGCGCTGGATTACGCCGCGGGCACGCCGCTCACCCGGATCGCCACCGATGTGCAGCCAGCCGCGGCGCTGCGGGGCATCTTCCGGGCGGAGGGCGGCGGCTTCCGGGCCTTCTCACCGGGCGCACCCACCGGGCTGAACGACTACACGGTGATTGGCACGCGCAACGAAGCGGCGTTCTTGTGCGTGGGCTCCGCCGCAGCCTTCTTATTGCCCGCGCCACGAATTGACGCACCACCCCTGACACCAGGGACAGTTATCTCCGCACCGGAGCGGGTGACCCGGCCACAACTGGTCGAGGTACAGATTGCCACCGGGCCGTATCTCGCCTGTGTAGGCGGCGTCAATATCCCCACCGCCGGACCGTCCATCCGCTGGGAGCGGATTGAGACCGCAGGTAGCGCGGCCGGCGTGGCCGTGATCACATTCGGTGTCTTGCAGGAGGACCTACCCGGCCTGGCACAACTGGCCGTGCGCTGCGCCGATGGCCGGTTGGTGCGGCTGTGGATTCAGATCATCTAGGAGCGGGCGATGGCGGCGTATGACCTGGTGATTCGGGGCGGCACCGTGTACGACGGGGCGGGTGCTGACGGCGTGCGCGCCGATGTCGCCATAACTGGAGACCGTGTTCAGGCGGTGGGTGACATCGCCGGCCGTGGGGCAGTCGAGCTGGATGCCACTGGGATGGCCGTCACCCCCGGCTTCATTGATGTCCATGCCCATGACGACATCGCGGTGCTGCTGGAGCCGGAGATGGCCTGCAAGGTGATGCAGGGTGTCACTACCGATATCGTTGGCAACTGCGGCTCCGGCGTCGTCCCCTTCGGCGAAGGGATGATGCGCTTCAGCCGCATGTACCCCGGCCTGACGCTGCCCTCGTGGGACGGTTACCCCGGCTATCTTGACCGCGTAGACGAAATCGCGCCGAGCTGCAACGTGGCGGTGCTGATGGGTCAGGGCACCTTGCGGATGGGCACCGCCGGCCTGGAGCGGCGGCCGGCAACCGCCGATGAACTGGCGCAAATGCTTGCCTGGGTGCAAGCGGGCCGGGACGCCGGCGCCGTCGGGCTGTCCACTGGCCTGATCTACGAGCCCGGGCGCTATACCCCCACGGAGGAGATCGTCACGCTGGCACGCGAGCTGGCGGGCGGGCATGGGTTGTACGCCTCACACATGCGCAACGAGGCGGGGGGGCTGCTGGACGCCGTGCGCGAGGCGATTCACGTCGGTGAGACCGCGGGCATCCCCGTGCAGATTTCCCACCACAAGGCCAGCGGTCCGGAGCACTGGGGACGGGTGCGCGACTCGCTGCTCCTGATCGAGCAAGCGCGGGCGCGGGGCGTCGATGTCACCGCCGACCAGTACCCTTACACCGCCGGCAGCACCTCGTTCTACGCGGTCGTCCAGAATGGCGCCTTCCGCAAGACGGCCAAGGCGGCGGACGAGCCGCAGGAGAGCGGCCTCGGCACGGTGCGCGCCGAGGATGTGCTGTTCGCCTCCTGCCCGCGCCGGCCGGAATGGGAAGGGCAGACGCTGGCGGCGCTGGCCGAAGCGTGGGACCTACCGCCGGAGGACGCCGCCGAGCGCATCCTCGATGTCGAGGGGCAAGCAGCGTTTGTGGTGATCTTCATGATGGATGAGGGCGACGTGCGTACCGTGTTGCGCCACCCCACGACGATGATCGGCTCGGATGGGCTGATCGCGGGCGAGAAGCCGCACCCGCGGCTGTATGGCTGCTTTCCGCGGGTGCTCGGCCGCTACGCCCGCGACGAAGGCGTGATCGACCTGGCGACGGCAGTACACAAGATGACCGGGATGCCTGCCACCAAGTTCCAGCTACGGGATCGCGGCGTACTCCGCCCCGGCGCCTTCGCCGATATCGTCGTGTTCGACCCCACCACCATCCGCGACACCGCCACCTATGAGGAGCCCAAGCGCTACCCAGAGGGCATCCGTGCGGTGTTCGTGAACGGCGTCGCTGTGGCGCGGGATGGCGCGCACACCGGCGCGCGGGCGGGGCGGGCGCTGCGGCGGGGGCGATAGCAGGCCCCCTATGCTTTCTGCCAGGGGCGGATCAGCTTCGTGACCCGGCCAGGAAGCATGACTGACTTCGGGGCAGGTGGCAAGCCACATCTGACCCCTCAACCAGCCGCCGGCCCCCTCAAACAGACAGCCGCACGCCGCCGGAGGTCAGTAGCCGCTCACGCTCGGCGGCGAGGCCGTGCTGAGCGAGGATCGCGTCGGTGTCGGCGCCGTAGCGGGGGGCAGGGCGGCCCGGCGTCACCGGCGTCCGAGACAGACGAGGCGGCGGGCCAATGGTGTCGATAAGACCGTAGCCTTCGTGCTCGCGGGTGATCGAGAGCCCGTGCGCCTTCGCCCAGGGGTCTTCCATCACCTCGCGGGTGGTCGTGAGGATATGCGCGCCGGCGCCCGCCTCGGTAAACCGCGCCACCCACACGGCGGCGGCCTCCCGCGCGATGCGCTCAGCGAGGAAAACCGCCAGCTCTGCGCCGGTCAGCCCCGCCGCGCCGGCCAGTTCCGGGATGGCGGTGAGAGCCGCCAACTGCTCCTCGCGCGCGCCGAGGAACAGCCAGCGGTCTGCCGCCCGGTACAGCCGCTGGAGCGGGCCAAAGCCCAGCGCCGCCTGGCCGGCAGGCTCATCCCACACCCGGCCGGCGATGTCATACTGAAACAGCGATTGCAGCGTACAGGCCGTGTAGGCGAGCGCCGTATTGACGAACTGGCCCCGGCCGGTGCGCTGCCGCTCCAGCAGGGCGAGGGCGACGGCGTAGGCGCCCATCAGGCCAGTGCCGAAGTCGTTGAGCGCGCCGCTCACCTGCAGGCGCGGCTGGCCCTCACCACCGAAGCGGACAGCCATGCCGCTGGTGGACTGAGCAAGTTGCTCGTGGCCGGGCCGCCCGGCCCACGGACCTTCGTAGCCATAGGCGTTGAGTGAGGCATAGATGATGTCCGGGCGGCGGGCACGCACGGCCTCATAGCCGGCTCCCAGCCGGTCGATGACGCCATGGCGGTAGTTCTCGACGACTACGTCGGCGTCTTCTACCAACTTCCAGAACACCTCCTGCCCCTCCGGCGTCTTGAGGTCCAGCACAATGCTGCGCTTGCCGCGGTTGACCTCCAGGTTGAAGGAGTTGGGCATGTCCGCCGCTGGGCGGCCTCCGGCCAGAATGCTGGGCCGGGCTGGGCCATCAATCTTGATCACATCGGCGCCGAACTCCGCCAGTGTGCGCCCGCAGGTCGGCCCGGCGAGCACGATGCACAGGTCCAGCACCTTGACGCCGTCCAGCACGGCCCGCAGCGGCGGCGCCGTGGGAGCGGCAGGAGCGGGGCGCGGCCGCTCCAGCTCGGCGAGGATGGCGGCGCGGTCCGCATCGGGTGCGGGGGCGGGGCCGCGGATCGCGCCGGGGGTATCAGCCAGCCGCGCCGTGATACCGGGCTGAAGCATCGGGCCGTAGCGCGGGTCCTGCACTTCCACCGCCATGCCCGACCCGCGGGCGTGGGGATGACGCAGCCATTCGGCGCTGGAGCGGCAGACAACCAGCTCGGTGCCGGTGGCGGCAGCCAGGTCCTCCCACTCCTGCGCCGTGCGGGATCGGAACAGCGCCTGCACCTGCTCGGCCGCCTCCGGTTCCTGCCACCACTCGCCCGCGCCGGCAGCAATGATGAAGTCCAGGGCGTTCTTGTTGCCAAGGTGGAAGTAGATATAGCGGTCATCCTTGCACAGATGCTCGCCGAACCAGGCGGCGCGCGGGCCCGCGATCGGCGGCATCGCCGGCGTATCCGGCGCGTTGTGGATGCGCTGCCCCTGATAGCCGATCAGGGTGAAGGTGGAATCATACAGCGGCGTCACGATGCGCTGCCCCAGCCCATCGCGCCCGCGGGCGATCAGCGCCATCGTCACCGAGACCGCGCCGGTGAAGGCGGCGTAGCAGGACGAGACAGGCAGAGCACTGAACACCGGCCCCGCCGGTCCCGGCCGCTGGTAGCGACCGGCCGCCGCCTCTACCACCCCTTCCCAGGCGGGCAGGGCGGCGCGCGGGTCGTCAGCGGCGAAACCGGGCAGCGATAGATACAGCAATCGCGGGTTGGCGGCGGTCAATTCCTCGGCGCCGAGGCCCAGCCGTTCCGTGACGCCGGGGCGAAAATTCTCCACCACCACATCGGCGGCTAGCGCCAGGCGACGGGCGGTGACGCGGTCCTCCGGCCGCGCCAGGTCCAGCGTGATGCTGCGCTTACCTCGGTTCCAGATGGCATTGGCGGGGGTGTCGTAGCGCGGCCCGCCGGGCGGCTCCACGCGGATCACGTCAGCACCCTGGTCGGCCAGCAGCATCGCCGCCAGCGGCCCGGCCACGTACTGGCCGAAGTCCACCACCCGCACGCCATCGAGTGCACCCGCCATCGCTGTCTCCTCGGTATTCAGCCGTCTACTTCTGACAGAAACGCAGCCAGCAGCCGGTTGAACGTCTCCGGCCGTTCCCAGTAGGTCGAATGTCCTGCCGCCGGGATGCGTTCCAGCCGGGCGTTGGGCAGCGCCGCCGCCAGTGCAGCCACGGCGGCCGGCGGAATCACCACATCCTCGTCGCCGGTGATGCACTGCACCGGGAGCCTCAGCGCCGCGATCCGCTCCACCGGCGTGGCGCGCATGCGGCCGAGTGTGCGCCGCAGGCGCTCCTTGTCCAGGTTCGGCGACAGGCCATCGATACCAAGATAGAGATGATGCAGCGCCGGTTGCTCCCGCGCCAGCCGCTCACCGCAGGCCGGGTGAATGCCGCGTGCGAACAGTGCCGCACCGGCCGCCGGGTCCTGCGCGGCGAAGGCTGCGTCAATCTCCGGTGCGGTGGCGATGCCGGTGGTGGAAGCCAGTACCAGCGCCCGCACCCGCCCGGGATGGTGGAGCGCATAGGCCAGGCTAGTCCAGCCGCCCATGCTCTGCGCCACCAACCGCACATCCTCGACGCCGAGGTGATTGATCAACGCCGCCAGATCATCGGCGAACGCATCGGCGCCGCGGCCATCGCTGTCCTCCGACATGCCAAAGCCGCGATGGTCGAACGTCACGCAGGTATAGCGGTTACGGAAGGCGGGGACCTGCTGCCACCAGGAGAGGTGGCCGCCGCCCAGGCCGTGGGCAAAGATCAGCGCCGGGCCGGAGCCGGCCGTTTCGTAGTAGAGGCGGCCACCGGCGACATCGAGCAGCGGCATAGGCGGGCCTCGTGACGGGATTGGGGGCAGGGTAGGACGGGAGCGGAGTTCGGACAAGGGCCACGGGTGCGCGGTACAATCGAGCGGCGGCGGGGGCTCGCCGCGGGAGACAAGGAGCCGCCATGACGGTGATCCATCCGGGCATCGATGATCCGTTGGAGGCCCCAACCGAGGATGATCTGCCCTACTCGGACGGGATGCCCTTGGAGACGGAACGCCACGTCCACCAGATGAGCTTGCTCACCGAGACCGCACGCCGGTACTTCGCTGACCGCGATGATGTCTACGTGGGCTGCGACATGTTCGTCTACTTCTCGCCTACCCAGCAGCTCACCCACGACTTCCGAGGTCCAGACGTCTTCATCGTGACGGGGACAGTGCGGCGCGAGCGCAAGAGCTGGGTGACATGGCAGGAGGGGAAGGCGCCGGACGTCGTGATTGAGCTGCTGTCCGATAGCACGGCGCACACCGATCGCACCGTCAAACGCGAGATCTACGCCACCCGGCTGCGCGTGCCGGTGTACGTCTGGTTTCACCCGTTCACGGCGGAGCGCGAGGGGTTTCTCCTGCACGGTGGCGAGTACCAGCGCATCCCGCCGGACGACGCGGATCGCCTGCAGATCCCGCTGCTCGGCCTGAGCCTCGTGCGCTGGACGGGTGCGGTCAACGACGTGACCGCGACATGGCTGCGCTGGGCGGCGCCGGATGGGACGCTGATCCCGACGGCGGCCGAGGCGGAAGCCGCTGCCGAGCGCGCCGCGACCGCCGAGCGTGAGCGCGCCGAAGCCGAGCGCGGGCGCGCCGAGGCGCTGGCGGCGGAACTGGCGCGCTACCGTGAGCGGTTCGGCAGCTTGGACGGGGGAGTCTGACACGTACCCCTGCAACAACGCTATCAAGCAGCCTGCGTGTTGTGGCAGCAGCATACGGGCCGATGCTACGATAGAGCGGATACCCGGCGAACCGGGACGTTCGAGCGGTGCAGATGGCGACGCAGCAACAGGACTTTTACGAGACGCTGGGTGTGGACCGGTCGGCCGGTCCCGAGGATATCAAGAAGGCTTTCCGCCGTCTGGCGATGCAATACCACCCGGACCGCAACAAGGAGCCGGGAGCCGAGGCGCGCTTCAAAGAGATCAACCAGGCCTACGAGGTGCTGTCCGATCCGGAGAAGCGGGCGGCGTACGACCGGTTCGGCCACGCCGGTGTGGGCGGAATGGGCGCCGGACAGGCCGGCTTCGACGGCTTCAACTTCGGCGGCTTCGGCGATATCTTCGACGCGTTCTTCGGTGGCACCGCCACCCGACAGCGACGCGGTGGCCCGGCCCGCGGCGCAGATCTGCGTGCCAACCTTACCCTCACCTTCGAAGAGGCGGTGTTCGGCGCAGATAAGCAGCTTGAGGTGGAGCGCAACGAGCAGTGCGCCATTTGCGGCGGCCTCGGCGCGGAGCCCGGCTCGCGGCCGGAGCGCTGCCCCACCTGCAACGGCACGGGCGAGATACGGCGGGTGCAGCAGAGCATCTTTGGCCAGTTCGTCAACGTCGCCGCCTGTGAGCGCTGCCACGGCGAAGGCCGCGTGATCACCTCTCCCTGTAAGGAGTGCCGTGGCGCCGGCCGCCAGCACAAGCGCCGCACCCTGGCGGTCAAGATTCCTCCGGGGGTGGACGCCCGCTCGCAAATCCGGCTATCTGGTGAGGGCGACGCCGGCGCGCACGGTGGCGGTCCGGGCAACCTCTACGTGCTCATCAATGTCCGCCCGCACGAGCACTTCAAGCGCGACGAAGATGACATCCTGTACGAACTGGGTGTGAACGTTGCTGAGGCGGCGCTGGGCGCGGAGAAGCGTGTGCCCACCGTCGATGGCGATGTGCTGCTCAAGATCCCAGCGGGAACGCAGTCAGACAAGGTTTTCGTGCTGCGTGAGAAGGGCGTTCCCCACCTGCGCGGCGGCGGCCGTGGCGACCAGCTCGTGCGCGTACGTGTGGTGACGCCTACCAACCTCAGCACCGAGCAGCGCCGCCTTATGGAACAGCTCCGCACCAGCTTCGGCGAGCGCCAGACCGAGGTTCCACCAGACGAGCCGCACGAGAAGGGTTTCTTCGAGAAATTCAAGGACCTGTTCACGGGGTAGCGCGTGGTTTGTATGGTGGATTGTGGGGGCGGCCCGCATCAGGGTGCGCCTTCGCAATCCGAATGACGCAAGGCGGACATCGCCATGGCATCACCGCCAACGCCGGCTGGGCCGGGAACGCCGCCGGCTGGAGCCGGAATGGCCGGGGCGTTTCGTGCCGGGCGCATCCTCGGCTTCGATGTCTTTGTCCACTGGTCCTGGCTGATCATCTTCTCGCTGTTCACCTGGAGCATTGCTTCCGAGTACCTGCCGGACGTCTATCCAGAATGGACGGCGCGGCAGCGGTGGTCAGCCGGGGCGGTGACGAGCCTGCTGTTCTTCATCAGCGTGCTGGCGCACGAGCTGTCGCACTCGGTGATGGCGCGGCGGCGCGGCATCCCCGTGGGCAGCATCACCCTGTTCATCTTCGGCGGTGTCTCCTCCCTCGGCGGTGAGGCACGCAGCGCACGGGATGAGTTCTGGATTGCCGTTGTCGGGCCGCTTACCAGCTTTGCCGTCGCGGCAATCTGTGGCGGCGTGTGGCTGGGTGCGCGCTCAGCCGATGTCGATGTCGTGAAGGCAATCGCCGGCTATCTCGCCTCGCTCAATCTGACCGTGGGCATCTTCAACCTGCTGCCCGGCTTTCCACTGGACGGCGGTCGCGTACTGCGGGCGCTCGTGTGGGGGGCGAAGCGCAACATGCTGGAGGCGACGCGCATCGCCGCCAACGCCGGCCGGGCGGTGGCCGGCATCCTGATCGCCTTCGGTATCCTCTCGGTGGTGGCCGGTGCGGTGGGCGGGCTGTGGATGGTGTTCATCGGCTGGTTTCTGTGGAACGCGGCCGAGAGCAGCTACCAGCAGTTGATCATTCAGCGCAGCTTCGAGGGGCTGGGCGTTGCCCCGGCCATCGAGCGCGATGTGCCGCGCGTGTCGCCGGATACCAGCCTGCGCGCGCTGGCGCATGACTACATCCTCAAGCAGAACCGCCGCGCCTTCTACGTCGCCGCCGTCGAGCAGGGCGATATCCTCGGCCTGGTGACGCTGGCCGACCTGCACAAGGTGCCGGATGAGGAGTGGGACGCCACCTCGGTCTACCGCGCCATGACCCCCCGCGCCCGCCTGATCACCGCTACACCCCGCATTGACGCGCTTGCTGCCGTCCAGCTGATGGCCCAGCACAACATCAACCAGATCCTGGTCATTGAAGACGGCCTGCCCGCCGGACTGCTCACCCGCGCCGCTCTGCTCTCGGTCATTCAGCTTCGCACGGAGATTCAGGCGCTGGAGGCGTAGCCGCTTGCAGCCAGCAGCGGTCTGCCGCCGGCGGCGGTGGGGCTCTCGCCCGACCAGCGCCGAGCGCTTCCGCGCTGACGGCTGCAAGCCAATCGCGGTAAGCTCGTAGCCGAACGCTCAAGGTAGATTGCCCGCTATGACCTGGTGTGAAGTCTCCGTTGCTGTCCCGGTTGAGCAGGCCGAGCTGGCGGCCGAGGCGCTGCGCCTCGTCGCGCCCGGTGGCGTGAGCATCGAGGACCCTGTCGTACCGCTGGGGCCGGAGGAGGGGGTACGGCTGGAGCGGCGGCGGCCCTCGGTGGTGAAGGCGTATTTGCCCGTCGATGACCGGTTGGGGGAGCGGCTGGGAGAACTCGACGCCGCCTTTGGTGCGTTGCAGTTGCGGCCGGTGATCCGCACACGCCAGGTGCAGGAGGAAGACTGGGCGGACGCCTGGAAGCAGCACTTTCACGTTGAGCGGTTCGGTGAGCGGATCGTGATCCGCCCCTCGTGGCGCGCCTATGACCCGCACCAAGGCGATGTGGTGATCGTCCTCGACCCCGGTATGGCCTTTGGCACGGGACAGCACCCCACTACGCGCATGTGCCTGGAACTGCTGGAGCAACACGTCACCGCCGGTGCGCGGATGGTGGACGCCGGCACCGGCTCCGGCATCCTCGCCGTTGCCGCCATCAAGCTGGGCGCTGCCTCCTGCCTGGCCGTGGACATCGAGCCCCAGGCCGTGCAGGTGACCCGCGAAAACGCGACGCGCAATGGTGTCGCCGCCGCGGTTGATGTGGAACTGGGCTCGCTGGGCGAGGGCTGGACACGGCCCGTGCCGCCGCCATCCGGCCTTGATCTCGCCACCGCCAACATCACTGCTGCCGCCGTCGCTTCGCTCGCCCCGGCGCTGGCTGCGGTCTTGCGTGCCGGCGGAGTGCTGATCGCCTCCGGTATCATCGGCGAGCGCCTGCCCGAGGTGCTGACGGCCCTTACCGCCGCCGGGTTCGACATCGAGGAAGTGCGGGAGTCAGGCGACTGGCGGGCGCTGCTGGCGCGCAAGCACCGGGGATGAGCGAGGACCCTCACCCCCAGCCCCCTCCCGTGTGGCGGATTACGGGAAACCAAACGTGCTGTGCTGCCCGCTGCGCGCGGCAAAGCCGGCCCGCTGAGAGACTGCTATGCGCTTCTACTGTGCCACCCGCTTGCCGCCAGATGGGCCGCTGGTGCTGACCGGGGACACTGCACACCGGGCGGCGCGCGTGCTGCGGATGCGGGCAGGGGATACCCTGTGGCTGTTCGATGGCACGGGGCGCGAGGTGGAGGCCGTAATCGGCACCGTAGAACGAGGCTCGGTGACGGTGATGATCACCGCCGAACTGCCGCCGGCCCCGCCGGCGCCGCCATTCTTCCTGTACCAGGCGCTGATCCGGCCCAACCGCTTCGAGCTGCTGCTAGAGAAGGCCGCGGAGCTGGGTGTAGCGGCTATCCGCCCGATCATCTCCGCGCGCTGCCAGGTGCGGCCGGAGGAGTTGGGGGCGGTGCGCGGCGAGCGCTGGGGACGGATCCTGGCGGAGGCTGCCGAGCAAAGCGGGCGGCGTACCGTGCCCGACCTGAGCGCGCCGCTGCGCCTGGAAACGGCGCTCACCGCCGCGCCGGGGCTGCGGCTGCTCCCGTGGGAGCGTGAACGCGCCAGCGCCCCCCGCCTGGGCGACACGCTCCGGACGGCGGTACGTGACGGCCCGCCGCCTGCCCTCTCGATGTTCATCGGCCCAGAGGGCGGCTTTGCCCCAGAGGAGATCGAGGCCGCCCGCGCGGCTGGCGCCGTGCCGGTCTCGCTCGGACCGCTGATCCTGCGGGCCGAGACCGCCGCCATTGCCGCCCTCGCTATTGCCACCGATGCGTGGACCGGTAGCCGGCAGCCGGCGTCGGGCATGCGGGGGGATGGGGAAGCAGGGAGCGATAGACCGGGCGCGGCCCCGCTGTCCGCTGAGAGCTAACCACTGCCCTGCTACAAAGGAATGGCTGTGAACATCCCACCGGCACGCTGCGCCTGGGCGGCACGAGAGCCGTCCATCACCTACCACGACACAGAGTGGGGTGTGCCGCTGCACGATGACCGCGCGCTGTTTGAACTGCTGTCGCTGGAGGGTGCACAGGCCGGGCTGTCGTGGGAGACGGTGCTGAAACGGCGGGAGGGATATCGCCACGCCTTCGCCGGGTTCGATGCCAGGGTAGTGGCGGGCTGGGGTGGGCATGACATCGAGCGGCTGCTCGGCGACGCGGGCATCATCCGCCACCGGGGAAAGATCGCATCCGTCATCACCAACGCCCGGGCCGTGCTGGAGCTGCAGCGCACCTTCGGCTCCCTTGACGCCTACCTGTGGGCATTTGTGGACGGCGCGCCGCTGCGCAACGCCTGGGCGTCAATCGAGGAGGTACCGGCGCGCACGCCGCTCTCCGACGCGCTGAGCAAGGACCTCAAGCGGCGGGGGGTCACCTTCACTGGCACCACCATCTGTTACGCCTTCATGCAGGCGGCGGGGCTGGTAAACGACCACACCACCGGCTGCTTTCGGTACGCCGCCCTAGAAGCGTAGGGCCGATTTCACCCGAACGAGGGGGCAGCCGCGCTGCTGCTACGCGCTATCACGAAAGGAGGAACCGAACAGGAGGCTGTCCCATGGCGGACACGATCACTGCCACCCCCAAGAACAATGTGATTCCGGATGATCCACGATTCGTCGCAGCGGAGACCGTCCCCGGCGAGCCAATGGCGCAGGAGCGCGACAAGGCGCAGGCGGGCGGTATGCACTGGGCGGTGCGGGCGCTGGCGGCGGGCGTCACCGGCGCAGCCGTCGTCACCGCACTCAACGAGGCAGGGCGGCGGCTGGTCCCGCAGTCGCCAAGGATGGACCTGATCGGCGGGCGGGCGGTGGCCAAGACAGCCGGCGCGCTGGGGCTGAGGCGCCCTGAGCACAAGGAGCGCTACCGCATCTCGCTGGCGGGCGACCTGCTCAGCAACAGCGCCTATTACGCGCTGGCCGCGGCCGGTGGACGGCGTTCCATCCCGGCGGGGGGCGCTATCGGTCTGGCTGCCGGCGCGGGAGCGGCCTGGCTGCCCAAGCCGCTGGGGCTGGGGCGTCAGCCAGACGCGCGCGGGGCACTGACACCCGCACTCACCGTCACGTGGTACACCCTCGCCGGTCTGGCCGCGGGCGCCGTAGCGCGGCTGCTGGGACCGAAGCGGTAACGCGCGATCAACCGCCGGCAAGCGGGGGAGGCTGCGGCTTGTGTCAGCTTCCCCCGCCAGGCAACACGTGAGCGGCGCGGGCATGCCGTGTCAGCGTTCAGTGCTGGCCGCTGGTGGCTTGCTTACCACTTGACATCAATCACCACGCGGGCCGGCGCTTCCAGCAGCGTCACCTTGTAGCGCTTGACGCCGGTGATACCAATCGCCCAGTCCACGTGGCCCTCGAAGTCGCAGAACTGGCGGGCCTCGACGATGGCGCCGCCGGGGCCGGCCAGCGTGGTGCTGGGGATGCTGAGCTGTCCGGCCTGGGTATGGGCGTCCACGCCGGTAAAGCGCACGGCGATCAGTGATTGCCCCGCCACCCGCACCGGCTGCCCCGATCCGCAGGCCGCTACTGCGCTGGTGTACGCCACTACCCCTGGCGGTCGCACGTCGCGGAACTGAAACACAATCCGGTCCCAGCCGCCCTCTTCCGGGTGCGATCCCACACGCACATCGGTGAGTAATGCCTGCCGCCCCGGCGGGTCCGGGTTCGCCTTAACCGTCACCGGCTCCGTGCTGCCGGGGTTCTGCGGCGCGACGGTGCCATCAACGCGCCCCGGCGTGGCCGTGCTTGTGACCACAACCGTTGCCGTGCGGCTCGGGGTCGTCGCAGGCGTTCCCGGAGGTGTGGAAGCAGGTGAAGGTGATGCGCTGGCCGTCGCCGTGCCGGGCGCCGTGGCGGTTGCCTGCCCGGACTTCTCTCCGCCGCCGCCCCAGCATCCCGACAGCAGCGCCGCTGCGACCCCCACCAGCGCCCACGCTCTCAACCGCATCACGTCACCCCCGCCTATCCGCTACTCAAGACAACGAACGGCGCCGTGATGGCGTTTCAGCGTGCTGCGCCCCGCGATCCGTGCTCAGCCGTCAGCGGTGAACCGGCCATCGAGGCAGCGCGCGGCGATGACGTGGCGACCGGCAGAGCCGCCGCCCGGCTCAGTGAGACGCCAACCGCTAGCAGCTCCTCACAGCACGTTGCGGGGCCGGGCGAGGTCACCGTCTGCAAATCGGGCGAAGCGCATAGCGTGGAGGTCGAGCGAGGGCTTGCCATCCAATATCAGCTCGGCCAGCAGGCGGCCGGCGATGGGACCCATCGCGAAGCCGTGGCCGCTGAAGCCGGTGGCGAACACCAGTCCGGGCACGGTTTCTGCCGGTCCCAGCACCGGCACGGCGTCGGGCGTGGCGTCGATCATCCCGGCCCAGGCGCGGCGGATACGCAGGTCCCCCAGCTGCGGGAACAGCGCCAGCAGGTTACGGCGGGTGACGGCTACGGTGTGGCGGTTGACAGGCGGCTCTACGCCGACGGTATGGGCGAACGGATGATGCCGGGCCGGGGCGCCGGGTAATCGCCGGGCGATATCCTTCACCAGTTCGCCATCAAGGTGGAACTGGAACATCTGCCGGTTCTTGAGGTAGTTGGGCAGGAACAGCGGTAGGTGGCGCAGGGCATCGAGGGTAATGTGGTAATCCGAAGGCCGCCCGGCAGCGATGTAGAAGCTGCCGTCCCGCTTCTGGCGGAAGGCGATACCGGGCGCCCACACCCCGGCCCGGGTTAGCGGCGGCGCCGGCTCCGTCTGTGCCACCGTCGAACGGACGGCACGCAGGGGCAGCGAGAGCCCGGCCATCCGCGCGACGGCGGCGGAGTGCGCCCCGGCAGCACAGATTACGACCGGCGCGTTGATGCGCCCGCCCTCGGTGCGCACGCCGGTGACGCGCCCGCCCGCGCGCTCCAGCCCCTCCACCGCGCAGCCGGTGATGATCGTCGCCCCGTGCCTGCGGGCGGCGCGGGCCAGCGCCTCGGTGGCTTTGTACGGCTCGGCATGGCCGTCACTGGGGGTGTACATACCGCCGGCCGCCGGACCTTGCAGGCCGGGAAGCAGCTCGTCAAGCTCAGCGCGGGAGAGGATACGGGTATCGAGGCCGTGCGCTTTGGCGATATCGAGCCAGCCGCGGAACTGCTCCATCCGCGCGTCGTCGTTGGCGACGCCGAGATTGCCGCCCTGCACCCACTCGATGTCCTCGCCCAGTTCGGCGGACATCCCCTGCCACATACGATTGGCCGCCACCATCAGCGGCACCTCATCCGGGTCGCGCCCCTGCTGGCGGACAAATCCCCAGGCGCGGCTGGACTGCTCCCCGCCGATGCGCCCCTTCTCCACCAGCGTCACCGCCGCCCCGCGCTTGGCCAGCTCATACGCCGTCGCACAGCCGGCGATACCGCCGCCGATGATCACCACATCCGCCGATTGCCCGCTGGTCATGCACGCGCCTCCTTGGACCGTGTGCCGGAGTATACGGCGCGGGCAATTCAGCCGCACGAATGGCATGATAGCCCGAGCAGGAGGGCAGACTTGGACGATGTCAGACGCCTCACCGTCGTGTTGCCAAGTGCGTTGCTTGCCGAAACCGATGCCGTCGCCGGGCGTCGTCGTCGCAGCGTGTACATCGCGGAAGCCGTGAGGGAGAAGCTGGAGCGCGAGCGGATGCGAAGGACGCTGCATGAAGCGGCCGGTTCCATCGACGTCAGCGAGTACTCAGACTCCCAGCAGTAGCGCTCGGGCAGGCCGTGCGGGCACGTGCCGGGGAAGCGGCCAACCAGCAGCGACGAGCATCACGATGCAGCAAACGGGTCTGCGCTGACGGCGGTGCTGGCTTTCACCAAGGCAATGAGCGCGAGTTGCCGCCAGCACGCAACGCAACACAGGAGTGGCCCGCCATGACATACCAGATGTGGATTGAGAGGGATAGCGGCGCTCGCGTTGTCGTGCGCCTGGAAGCCGGCGAGGTGATCGGTGCGGCGTCGAGCCTCTCGCTGGACGATTACGACCGGTTGCTGACGGGTGAGTGGCACGAGGATGAGCGGGTGCCCTACGACATCCTGCAAGAGATCATCGGTGACCGCACACGCTACCAGGTGGAGTTTGTGTCGGAAGAGGGCGCACGTTGCGGGCGCTGTGGACAGCCAGCGCACTACCTGCCATGTGACGGAGGTGAGGCCTGACGGATGCGGTCGAGGCGTTCGGCCAGCGCATCCCAGTCCATTGATGCCCATGCGCCGATCACCCAAGGCGCGGCCAGTGCGCCGGATGACGAATTCTTCGCTCGGTGGCGACGGCGCCGCGGCGCAGTAGTGCATCAAGCCGGCGTCATCATCGTCGATCAGGGCAACGAGGGGCAGACTGCCTGGGACTGCCATGCTGCGAACGAGGAGACGTTCGGCAGCCATGATCGCGTTGCTCCTCAGGTTGTTATTGCACACGGCGCCGTGCACATCCCCGGAAGAAACCCTTGGTGTTCGGGCACGCTGCTGCCGCTCCTGCGTTCACACTGAACTTCCAGCGCCATGCCCCGGACCTTCGCGGTACACTGGAAAGAGATGCGCCGATGCGCCCCGGCCTCGGGCCGTGCGGGCAGCCGGTGTTTCGGCCCGGAGGCCCGTGCATGAGCTTTTTCACCAAGCTGTTTGGTGACCCCAACGAGAAGGAAGTCAAGAAATTGCGGCCCGCTGTGGACCGCATCAACGCCCTCGAGCCGGAGTACGAGCGGTTGACCGACGAGGAGCTTCAGGATAAGACCGCTGCCTTCAAAGCGCGGCTGGCGGACTTGGAGCCGGAGGAGCAACCAGACGTCCTTGAGGAGATCCTGCCCGAGGCCTTTGCCATGGTGCGGGAGGCGGCCAAGCGCACCATCGGCCAGCGCCACTACGACGTCCAGCTCATGGGCGGTATCGTCCTGCACCAGGGCAAGATCTCCGAGATGAAGACCGGCGAGGGCAAGACGCTGGTTGCCACCCTGCCCACCTTCCTCAACGCTCTCACCGGCCGTGGCGTCCACCTCGTCACCGTCAATGACTACCTCGCCCGCCGCGACGCGCAGTGGATGGGCCGCATCTACGCCAAGCTCGGCCTGACCACCGGTGTGCTCCAGCACGACTCAGCGTATCTGGTGTCGCCGCAGGCCGTTTCCCAGGTGGCGGGCATGGAACACATGTCCGGCCCCGTGCCGCGCCGCCAGGTGTACGAGGCGGACATCGTCTACGGCACCAATCACGAGTTCGGCTTCGACTACCTGCGCGACAACATGGCCACCGGCCAGGAATACACCGTCCAGCGCGCGCTGTATTACGCCATCGTCGACGAGGTGGACAATATCCTGATCGACGAGGCGCGCACACCGCTGATCATCTCTGGCCCGGCGGAGGAGAACGCGCAGATCTATCAGATCTTCGCCGCGATCGTGCCGCAGCTCCGGCCGGAGGAGGATTACACCGTCGAGCTCAAGACTCGCTCCGTCCAGCTCAACGAAGAGGGCATCGAGAAGGTGGAGACGGCGCTGCGGCGGGTGGGCGTGCTCAAGGGTGACGCCAGCATCTACAGCCCGGAGCACTATCGCCTTACCCGCTTCATGGAGGCGGCGCTCAAGGCCAATGTCATCTATCTGCGTGACCGCGATTATGTCGTGCGCGATGGCGAGGTGGTGATCGTCGACGACTTCACCGGCCGGTTGATGTTCGGCCGGCGCTGGTCCGACGGCCTGCACCAGGCGGTAGAGGCCAAGGAGCGGGTGAAGATTCAGAACGAATCGATCACCTACGCCACCATCACCCTGCAGAACTACTTTCGTCTCTACGAGAAGCTGGCGGGCATGACCGGTACCGCTGTTACTGAGGCCGAAGAGTTCCACAAGATCTACAAGCTGGATGTGGTCTCCATTCCCACCCACCGGCCGATGGTGCGCGAGGACGAGGCCGACCTCGTGTACCGCTCGGAGAAGGGCAAGTACGACGCCGTCATCGAGGAGGTGGTGGAACGGCACGGGCGCGGCCAGCCGGTGCTGGTGGGCACCGTCTCCATCGAGAAATCCGAGTATCTCGCGGAGGTGCTCAAGCGCCGCGGCGTCCCTCATCAGGTGCTCAACGCCAAGCAGCACGAGCGCGAGGCGCACATCGTCGCCGAGGCGGGCAAGCGCGGCGCCGTCACCATCGCCACCAACATGGCCGGGCGCGGCACCGACATCCTCCTGGGCGGCAGTGTCGACGCCCGCCTGCGCGAGCTGTGTCGCCTGGCCGGTATTGACCCAGAGACGGGCGATCCGGACAGGCTGGAGGAGCTGCGCGCTAAGGCCAAGGCCGAGTGGCAGGAGGAGCACGAACAGGTGCTGGAGGCCGGCGGCCTCCATATCATCGGCACCGAGCGCCACGAGTCACGTCGCATCGACAATCAGCTCCGCGGGCGCGCCGGACGTCAGGGCGACAGCGGCTCCTCTCGCTTCTACGTCTCCTTCGAGGACGACCTGATGAAACGCTTCGCCCCGGAGTGGCTGCCGGGGATGATGACGAAACTGGGCATGGACGACGAGACGCCGATCGAACACTCGTGGGTGTCCAAGGCCATCCAGACGGCGCAGGTCAAGGTGGAGGGTCACAACTTCGATATCCGCAAACACGTCGTGGAATACGACGACGTCATGAACCTGCACCGCGACAAGATCTACAACGACCGCCACAAGGTTCTGAGCGGCGCAGACCTCAAGTCCAACATCCTCGACATGGTGGACGCCGACATCGATGGCCTGGTGGACACCTTCTGTGCTGACCGCGCCGCCGAGCTGTGGGATGTGGAGGCGCTGTGGAACGAGGTCAACGCCATCGTGCCGCTCACCGACCCCGGCCTCTCCGCCGAGGCGCTGCGCAATCTGGGCCGCGACGAGCTGCGCGAGCGGCTGAAGCAATACGCGCACGATGAGTACGACCGGCGTGAGCAGGAGATGGGCATCGACCCGCATGCCAGCCAGCCGCGCATGCGTATTCTCGAGCGGCTGCTGATGCTCAAGACCATCGACGACCTGTGGGTACAGCACCTGACCGAGATGGAGTCGATGCGCGAGGGCATCGGCCTGCAAGCCTATGCCCAGATTGATCCGCTGGTCGCCTACAAGCGCGAAGCGTTCGACATGTTCGACCAGCTCCAGCGCAACATTCGCAACACCATCAGCCACACCATCTACAACGTCCAACTGCGGGAGGCGCCGCCACCGCCGCCGCCGATGATTGCCGACCCGTCCAAGCTGCGCACCAACGTCGATGAGTCCGACGGATCACCGGCAGCTGAGGGCACGGCCACAGGCAGCAGCGGCGGCAAGGGTGCGCGGCCGGCGGCGCGATCGGCGGCGGGGATGCCCAAGGCTGGCCGCAACGATCCCTGCCCTTGCGGCTCGGGCAAGAAGTACAAGAAGTGCCACGGCGCGACGGTGACCGTGTAGGCGAGGCAAATCCTCCCCCTGTACCTCCTCGCCCGCAAGACGGAGGTTGGCAGGAGGCTGCATCCGGGTACCGCGCTCGTGCCCAGCAGCGCCAGGGAAGGGAGGCCGCCGGGCAGCCCGCGTGCCGGAGTCGGCGCTTCGATCAAGAAAAGCAGCCGGTGGCGGTATGGGCCGGTACCGGCTCGCCGGCCCTTCCTCCCGCGCCGCCAAGGTCTTCTGGCTTAAGAACGATGCTTCGCCTGGTTGGGCCGGCATGGCCGGGGCGGGCGGCTCCCCCTCAACCCCCCTGCCGGCCATCCCTCCTGCGCTGGGGGCAGATCCAGACTGAACGGGGCTGATTACCTCCCGGCGCCACTCGCGAACTCGACCTCTATCGCGGCCGGTTCTGGGCCGGCCGCGGCCGGCGGCTCCGCCTCTGCGCATGGCACGGTCTCCGCGGACGCCGGGGCCATCCTGCGCTCGTGCTCGGCGATTGCCGCAGCCAAGATCGGCGGCGCCTGGCCGCCTGCGATCATTGCCTCAAACAGGTAATAGGGGTCGTCGGCCAGCGGCGTACTGTGGATAGTCTCACCGGCCGAGAAGGCGTGGAAGCCGGACGGGCGGGTTGCCGCCAGCGCCGTCACCTCGGCCGCATCGACGCCGTTACGGGCGCAGTACCGCGCGAACTCGCGGGCAAAGGCGATGTTGAGGAAGCGATATGCCTGCTCCAGCATCCGCGCCGCCTCCGCTGCCTCTACCGATGGCGCGGGCAATGGGTTAACCATGACCTGGCGGAAGAACAGCCACGTCAGGTACGCCGCTGTCTCGTCCAGCCCGCTGGTCAGCGCTGGCACCTCGGCAAACGGCAGCCGGGGGGTGACCGCATCGGCTCGCGACGGCGCGTAGCCGATCAACGCCGTCTCTCCCAGTTCGAAGCGGGCCGCTACCATCGGCGCAATCAGTTCTCGCGTCGTCCCGGGCGGCACGGTGCTCTCGACGATGATCAGCCGGGCGCGGCCATCGTCGGGCAGGTGCCGCACCAGCGTACGGACCGCGTTGATCAGCGCCGAGTAGTCCGGGCAATGCCCGGCACTGTCACGGCGGGTGGGGGTGGGCGCGGCCACGATGGCAATGTCGCTGCCGGCCAGCACCACCGGGCTGTGCACAGCCTGATAGGTAGGCTGCTGGCTGGCGACGGTGCAGCGCTCAATCGCCGTGCTGGCCGTGTCGAAGCCGTAGACGGTGTAGCCGGCCGCCGCGATCTGCTCTGCCAGGGGAAACCCGGCCCGCCCCTGGCACACCACCGTGCACACCGCATCGCGGGTGGCGATCCGCTCCGCCAGCCGGTGGGCTGTGGCCGGCATAGATGGCGCGGTCACGTGTTCACCGCCGGTCACCGAAGGTTCTAGCGTCTGCATGGCGCGCCATCCTTTCCTTGACATACCGTCTACTCGGTACTGTTCGGTGACGATGACCGTGTTTCATCCCGCCACTATCAGTATCGGCAGAGACAAACTACGCGAATGTCAGGCAGATACCCCGCATATCTGTCATCTTGGCCGCAAGGGCCATATCCCCTGCATTTGCTGCGGTTCCCGGCCCTTGGTCCGTGTTGGCAGCCGGATCCAGGCGGTTACACTGGCGGCCGGGGAGGATGACCGATGCCGATGCTTCGCTGTAATGAGGGCCACGAGATCCACGGTGAGGACAGCGGGCAGTTGCTGGCGGGGATTCGCGCCCATCTGCGCGAGGTGCACCCGGAGCTACAGCTGCCCGACGGCCTGATTGAGGACTATGTCACTGCATCGCTACGCATGGGCGAGCCCCGGCCGCGCCTGACCCAAATCAGCACGCCGGTGGTTGTTCCGCTGACGCCGGACCGGGCGGAAGCCTGGCTTCGGTTCTTCGACCTTGAGGGCTTCACCGACAACCCCGCGTGGGCAGGCTGCTACTGCATGTACTACCGTTTCGGCGGCAGCCCGGCTGAGTGGCAGCAACGCCGCGCCGCCGAGAACCGTACGGCCGCTGCCACGCTCATCGGTGAAGGACAGCAGACCGGCTTCCTCGCCTATGTGGACGGCACGCCGGCGGGATGGCTGAACGCCGGGCCACGCTCCGCTTACCGCGGCCTGCCCGACGTCACGGCCGGTGCGGGCGCAGACGCCGCCGCCACCTGTTTCGTGATCGCGCCACCGTACCGCCGTCACGGCATCGCTCGCGCGCTGCTGGATGAGGCCATCGCCCACTTCCGGACCCATGGCTACGCCCGGCTGCTGGCCTTTCCGGCAAAGGATGCAGACAGCGCCGCCGCCATGTATCACGGTCCGCTGGCGATGTACGAGGCAGCGGGGTTTCAGCACCTGGGTGAGGACGAGCGATCCGTGATCCTGGTCAAGACACTGACATGAGCGGGACACCGCCGGCGGTCGCGCCATCCGCGCAGGAGCGAAGGGGATGAGCGTCATCTATCGCGGTCACCGGCCGGAGGAGGAGCACCAGCGCTGGTGGGCCCACCGTGCCGGTTTCGGTGACAGCACCGCCGATGCCGAGATCGCGCGCAGGATGGCGCTGCCCACCAGCTACCAGCCCGCGTACACCCTTGTAGCGGAGGTTGACGCTGCGATTGCCGCCCAGGTCACGACGCTACCGTTCACCATGCGCTGGAGTGGCCACGACATCGCATGCGGCGGGGTGACCGCCGTCAGCACGCTCCCTACCCACCGCCGCCAGGGCCATGTGCGCGAGCTGATGTGCCGGTCCTTCGCTCGGATGCGGGATCAAGGGCAGCCGGTGGCGATGCTATGGGCCTCGATGGCCGCCATTTACCAGCGTTTCGGCTACGGCATTGCCTTCACCAACCGTATCTCCCGGTTTGACCCGCGCACCCTGCGGTTCGCTGCCAGCATCGCCACACCGGGGCGGACCCGCATGGTGCGCTCGAGCGAGGCGGCGCCCGTACTCTCGCCCGTGTACATGCGTTTCGCGGCGCCGCGCACACTGATGCTGCACCGCACGCCTCACGTCTGGGAGATGAGCATCTTGGCCCTGCACCGAGAAGGGGCGCCGCTGCTGGTGGCGACCTACGAAGAGGCCGGCGAGGTGCTCGGTTACTGTATCTACGAGGTGGAAGACCAGCGCCGGGACGAGCCGGGGCCGGACCAGCGCATCACCGTACGGGAGTTCGTCTGGCTGACCCCCGCTGCCCATCGGGCGCTGATCCATCACCTAATCGGCTATGACCTGGCGTTCGAGGTGCGGATCTGGCGCGTACCGTTCGATGACCCGCTGTTCCATCACACCCAGGAGCCGCGGCTACTGCGCCTGCACGCCGAAGACGGCACGCTCCTTCGCATCGTCGATGTGGCCGCCGCCCTGGCCGGGCGGGGATACGACGCAGACGGCCGGCTGCGCTTTGCACTCGCGGATGAGCTGTGCCCGTGGAACAGCGGTGTATGGGAGCTGGCGGTCGAGGGGGGCAGCGCGCGGGTGACCACCTGCGCCGCGGAGACGAAGCTAACGCTCACCCCGCGCGCCCTGGCGATCATCGCCAGCGGCCACCAGCCTGCATCGTGGCTGGCCCGCGGGGGCATGATCTCTGGGGCGGGCGGTCAGGCGCTCGCCACGGCCGACGCCCTGTTCCGGACCAGCTTCGCGCCGTTTTGCGCCGATCCGTTTTGAGCGAGGTATTCAGCGGACGGGCCGGCGCAGGTAGTCAACCATATACGGCGGCAGGCCGTCTGGATGGGCGGCGGCATACACGGCCATTGCTTGTGCGAGTGCGGTGTAGTCGCGACTGTCGAATGCCCTGGTGACGATGAGAACGCCCGCGTGTGGCTCCCCTCGCTGCTGACAGTCCCACGTCACCTGCACAAAGTCCTCAACATCGCGGGTGACCAATACCCGCTCCACCGTGGCGGCAAAGCGCAGTTGCGCCGCATCGCTCGCGCCAAGCATGCCGCTGTCGTGAACCGTCAGCACATCGACCCCAAGGCGGCGGGCAACCACGGCAACGACGGGCGGTAGGTTTTCATCGAGGTAGAACCGCGTCACGGCCACTGTGGGGAGGCGACCGGACGCACGCCCGCGGGCGTGGCCCGATACTGCCGCTGGAGCATCCCGGCAATCTCATCGCTGTAGATGCCGGCATAGGCGACAGCGGCGCGCAGCTGGTCTAACGAAAGGTGCGGGAAGCCAAGCAGCAGCGCGCCGAAGTCGCGGCCCAGCGCCAGGTACTGGTCGATCACCTCCCAGACCTCCAGCCCGGTGCCGCGCACCTTGCCGCGCCACTCATCGTGGTGGTACCACTGCACCACCTCGGTGAACCCATCGACCGGCCGCTCCGGTGGACGGCTGCCGCTGCCATTGGCGGGCGGAGCGGCGGCGATCAGGCGCACCACGACCTCAGCCTCCGCCCCCTCCGGCAGCTCGGGCGCGACCACCTCAATCCGGCCACCCGGGCCGACCACTGCCTGCTGCCGCACTTCCCGTTGCATGACCCGTACCCGCCGCTCCCGATTCCCTGTCTACGGTCCCTACCCGCGCGCCACTTCCGCCGTCATCGCCTGCCAGGCCTCGCGCGCCTCCTCGACCGAGCCTTCGTCCTCGATGGTCGAGATATCGCCCGGCGGCGTGTTGAGCACCACCGCCTTCAGCACGCGGCGCATGAT
>CAUJGQ010000053.1 GCA_963170165.1 Chloroflexota bacterium
CAGCGATGACCCGGACGCGCTCTTTCACCTCAGCTCCACCACCCCCTACCCGCGTGAGGAGGGCAGCGACACCAGCCAGGTCCGCCGCACGACCGGCCGCCGCCGCACGCCGGCACCAGCCGGCGGCGAGCCCTCCGGGACCCTGCCGGGGACAGTGCGGATGACCGGCCCGCAATCCCGCGACTCGGGGCCGGTGGCCCCAGCACCGCCGGAACCGGCCATCCGCTCGGACGAGCAGGAAGTATCCGTGCAGGCCGGTGCGACGACCGCACCGCCGCCGGTGGTCACCTCGCCTTCCCCCAGTGACGCAAAGCCATCGCGGTCACGGCGGCTACCGGTGACGCTGGCTGGGGTCGGTGGAGCCGCCGCGGCGATCGGGGTGCTGTTCTTCGTCCTGCGCGGAGACTCGAACGGGTCGGCCGGCGCTCAGGACCAGGGCCG
Organism: Chloroflexota bacterium; assembly: GCA_963170165.1. Lineage (GTDB taxonomy): Bacteria > Chloroflexota > Dehalococcoidia > CAUJGQ01 > CAUJGQ01 > CAUJGQ01. The sequence continues at coordinate 442 of CAUJGQ010000053.1, forward strand.
TGGCTCTGCCACCGCCGCCATCACCGCAGCGCCCACGGTGACGCCGGCCGCCACGGTGACCCAGGCTAGCACAACGCCTCCCACCACACCCGCACCCACCGCTTCGCCGCCACCATCACCCACCGCCTCGCCCACGCCGTTCGGCCCAGCGCGGCCGGTGGTGGTGGCCGAAATCCCACTGGACCGCGCCAGCTCGGACAACGGACGGGCCGTGCTGGCAGCGCTGAACGCCGCCAACCGGGCGCAGGTCATCGCCTACCGCGAGGTCAACCGCGCGCCCCTGTCTGCACACTTTGCCGGCGCAGCCTTGGAAGACGTTGAGCGGAACCTCTCCGGGCTGCAACGGCTTGGCCGGTACGGCATCTCCGACCTGGTCAGCATCGAGCTCGTGGAGCTGTCGTTCCCCGAGACGGCCAAAGCCAAAGTCGTGACGCGTGAACGGCAGCGGTATGATGAGTTCTCTGCGGGCACAGATCGCCCGGTGCCGGATCCGAACGTTCACATTGACACCACCTATCGGTGGACCTACCTGATGGAACGCCGGGACGGGCGCTGGCTGATCACCGCACAGGATTTCGAGTAGCGGGCGAGCGGCGCCACCGGCGTGGCGATCGGTGATGGCCAATGAACTGCCCCGTCTGCGCCACACTCAATCCCTCGGCCAACCGCTTCTGTCGGGATTGCGGCGCGCCACTGTCTGGACTGCCGTCAGGCGAGTCCGAGCGGCGCGTCGTCACGGTGCTGTTCGCTGACATGTCCGGTTCGACGGCGCTGGCGGAACGGCTCGCCGATCCCGAGCGCATCACGGAAATCATGAGCGAGTTCTACCAAGAGCTGGCAGCGTGTGTGCATCGCTACGGCGGCACCGTGGACAAGTTCCTTGGCGACGGCATCATGGCAAACTTTGGGGCGCCGCGCGCCCATGAGGACGATCCGGAGCGGGCTGTTGCCACCGCGCTGGAGATGCGCGAGGGCCTCGGCGCGGTAAACACCCGGCTGGCGGCGGTGCTACCCTCCCCGTTCGGCATTCATATCGGCATCAACACCGGCGAGGTCGTCGCCGGGCGGGTGGGAGCGGCCAACCGCTCCGAGTACACGGTGCTGGGCGATGCCGTCAACGTCGCTGCCCGGTTGGAGAGCGAGTCCGAGGACGGTCAGATCCTGGTCTCAGAGTCCACCTGGCAGAAGACCGAGCATGCCTTTGCCTTCCGCGAACTACCGGCCGTGCGCGTTAAGGGCAAGACCGAGCCGGTCAAGGTTTGGGAGGTGCTCGGCCGCCGTGCCCGCCGGCGCGAGCCGCGTGAGCGCGGGCTCGAAACCCCGCTGGTGGGCCGCCAGGCGGAGATGGCACGGCTGGAAGGGACGCTGGGGCGGCTGGCGGGCGGCACCGGCGGTGTGGTTGCCGTGTCCGGCGCGGCCGGTGTGGGCAAGAGCCGGCTGATAGCTGAAGTTCGCGCATTGGCGACCGGCCGCGGTATGCGCTGGGTTCAGGCCTCATGCCCAAGCCTCGGCATGGGTGGCACCCTCGGTGTGTGGGTAGATCTGGTCACCCGATTGCAGGGAATCGAGGACGGCGGCGTGCGCGGATCGGGCTCGGTCCGCCGGACCGGCGCGCTCCGCACTGGTGGCGGCACTCGTGTTATCTCGTTGACCGAGCTGCGCGACGCCAGCGCCACGCTGGCCAGGCTGCTGCATATCGACCTCAACGTCCACGACCTGCGCCGGACGGGCGGCGTCGACGAAGAAGCGGTCCGCAGCCGGCTGTTTCTCGGTGTCCGCGACCTGGTCGAAGCGGAGGCATCGAAGCAGCCACTGGTGATCGTACTGGACGACCTGCATTGGGCAGACAGCGCCTCGATGCAGTTGCTGTCGCGTGTGCTCGAAAGCACCAACCGGGCGCCGCTGCTGGTGATGGCCGCATTCCGCAGCGACGCAGAGACCGTGCGCGCTCCCCTCGATGATGCCGTCGCCCGCTCGGTTCCCCCATTCCGCATCGATATCGACCTGCACGCGCTCCCGCGCGACCATGCTCATGCGCTGGCCGAAGCGATGGTGGGTGATGAGCCCGAGTTGGAGTTGGTGGACCTACTCGTCAACGCCAGCGACGGCAATCCCCTCTTCATGGAGGAAGTGCTACTGACGCTAGCGGATCAGCGCGCGGCCGAACGCCGCGACGGCGCATGGCGGCTGACCGGGAAGGCCGGCGCCGTTGTCGTCCCAGAGACGCTGCAGGGTTTGCTGCTGGACCGCATCGACCGCCTCAACGAATCGACCAAGCGAGTAGTGCAAATCGCCGCCGTCATCGGCCGCAGCTTCCCATCTGATCTGTTGGGTGACATTCTTGGCCTGCGTTCGGAGCCTACCCCTCTTCTGGCGCAACTGGAGCACGCGGGCATCATCGAGCGGACGCCGGCCGAGAACTCCGTACTGGCCGCTGACTTCCGCTTTCGGCACGCCCTGATTCAGGAAGCGGCGTACGCATCGCTGCTTCACAAGCACCGGCAGGCCTATCATCGGCGAGTGGCCGACTGGTATGAGCAGGCATATGCCATGGTGGAGTCGCCACCGGGGCTGGCCGCCGTGCTGGCGCACCACTTCGACCGCGCCGGTGCCACACAGAAGGCCGCCATCTGGACGCTGCGCGCCGCCGACGATGCCCGCCGCTCGTTTGCGCTGGCGGAGGCCCGCGACCGGTACACCCGCGTCCTGCAGCTGCTTGAGGTGCTGCGCGATCCCGATGTGCGGGCAGGCGCGCTGCTTGGGCTAGGCGAGATTTACGTCGCGGAAGGCGAGGCAGAGAAGGCGCTAGAGCAGTTTATGTCTGCCCTGGATATTGTCCGTGACCCCCTGCAGCGGGCAACGCTGGAACGGCGCATGGGCCAGATGTATGACCGGCTCGGTCTCCAAGACCCAGCGCTAAAGGCCTTCTCGCGTGCGGCTGCAATCCTCGGTGATGAACAGGGCGGCGAGCCGGCGGAACGCAGCGCAGAACGTGGCCGGCTGCGCGTGGCGCGGGCGTATGCGCACCTTAACAAAGGCGACGAAGCCGCCGCCCGCGCCACCGCCGAAGCGGCGCTGCGGGCTGACCTCCCTGCCGGCGACCGCGCTGACGCGACCACGCTGCTCGGCGCCAGCCTTTTTCGCCGCGGTCAGTTCGAAGAGGCGGCCGCCCGCTTTCAAGAAGCGCTCACGCTGGCGCGAACTGCCGGTGACCTGCTGCGTGAGGCATCCGTCTTAGAGATGCTGGCCCGCGCGGACCGCCGTCGGGGACGCTACGCCGAGGCGACGGCCTCGCTCCATGCGTGTCTGTCACTGCGGCGCCGGCTCGGCGACGAATCCGGTTGCGGGGTGGTGCTTGTCGAGATTGCCTTGATTGAGGCACACCACGGCGCGTTGGACGCGGCAGAGGCACACCTGCGCGAGGCAATTGTCTCCGCGTCCGAGTGCGATGAGCCGGTGACCGCAGCGCGCGCAGCGCTGCACCTGGGCCGTCTGTTGCGCGCCCGGGGAGATTGGCGGGCCGCACGGGCCGCCTTGGAACGGGCGGGTGCCGATGACCCGGAGATCGCCGGCCGCGTGGCGCTCGAACTGGCACTGCTGGCCGTTGCCCGGCGCGAGGCGCCGGAAGGTGAACTGCGCGCCGCCATCGCCGGCGCCGAGTCGCACGGTGACCCGGAGACGGCGGCCTACGCCCGGCTGTCTCTGGCGATGGTCACGCGCCGGCTGGGTCGCCGCGACGAAGCGCGGGCACTGCTGCGCGCCGTGCTCACATCGCCGATAGGCAGCAGCGGCGAGGCGGCCAGCGCCGCCCGGGTCGAGCTGGCCGAGCTGGCCCTGGAGGACGCCCGGCCGGATGCCGCACTGGTGGCGGCGCAGATTGCACTGGCTGCCGCGGAGCAGTCCGGGCCGGCCCTGCTCGCCTGGCGGGCACGGCGCATCCTCGGGGCGGCACTAGCCGCCGCAGGACAAGGCGCTGAGGCCGACGCCGAGCTGGTACGTGTCGTTGATCTCGCCCGCAGCGCACGGGTCTTTCCGGAGCTGTCCCGGGCGCTGGAGATCCGCGCGCGACTCCACTCGTCCGGCGGCGCGCCCACGCCTGCCGCTCAATCGATGCTGGTGGAGATGCGCGCCATCACCAGCTATCTGGCCGGTGGCGCGCCGCCGGACGCGCTGCCGGAGGCTGAGTCAACGATGCGGTACTCGCCCATGCCCGGCACCTGACCGACGCGGACGGGCCGCCCACCGCGCGCGTAGCTCACCGAACGCAAGGACCGCGAGCGACTCCACGACCACATCGGCGCCATCCATCGGCAGGCCGGCGGTTAGTCCGTGCGGGGTCGCCACGCAGAACATCCCCGCCCGCTTCGCCGCCCGCACGCCATGCGGCGAATCCTCCACCGCCACGGCATCGGCCGGCCGGACGCTGAGCCGTCGTGCCGCTCGGAGATACAGATCGGGCGCCGGCTTGGGTTGATCGGCGTCATCAACGCCCAGCACCACGCCAAAGAGGCCGCGCAGGCCACGCTGAGCAAGGTGCTGCTCCACCCAACCGCGGGAAGCGTTGGAGGCGATACCCAGCCGGACTCCGGCTTCGGTGGCAGCCTGCAAGTATTCGGCGATCCCAGGCCGCAGTGGCTCGGCATCAACCAGCTCGCGCAGCCGGCGGTGGCGAAGTGCCCGCACGACGGAGATATCCACGGGCCGTCCGGCCTGATGCTGCAGCTCTGCATACGGGTCAAAGGCGCCGGAAGCGGAGCCGATGCCGTCTCTCCAACGCTCGCGTGGTAGTGCGCAGCCGTGCGCGCGGAACACCTCTTCCCAGGACAGAACGTCAGGGCCCTCGGTGTCGATCAACGTGCCATCAAAGTCGAAGATAATCGCGCGGATGCCACACCCCTTGCCCCGTGATCCTGCGGCGTCTGGCGGGCGCTATGTCGGCACGGCAACTTGCTGGACGACCGGATTACGCAGGCGGCCAATACCTTCAATCTCGATCTCTACGGTATCTCCCGCCTTAAGGAACTCCCCTCTGGGCATGCCAACACCGGCCGGTGTACCAGTGGCGATCACGTCCCCGGGGGTGAGGCCAATGATTCGTGACAGGAAGCTGACTTGCTCGGCGGCGGTGAAGATCATGCGGGCGGTGGACGAATCCTGCTTGAGAACGCCATTGACCCAGGTGCGGATCGCCAGCGCCTGAGGATCGGGGATAAAGCGCGCGGGGACGATCGCGGGCCCCATCGGCTTGAAGCCGGAGCGGCCCTTGCTGGCAACGAAGTCCGGCCGCCCGCCGTTGGCGCCGCGCCGCGCTCCCCCCCGAATGCTTACGTCGTGGACGATGGTGTAGCCCGCCACACAGGACAGCGCCTGGTCTGGCCCGAGATCTCGCCCGTCCCGGCCGATCACCGCCGCCAATTCGCCCTCCCAGTCAGTGCGATCCATACCAGGCGGGAGGATGATCGGCGCACCGGGATCGGTCACGGCGGTCACCGGCACCATGAACAGAAACGGATCTTCGACGGACTTATCTGCCGGCTCACCACCCATCTCACGCATGTGGTCCGTGTAGTTCGCGAAAGCGCAGAACAGATTCACCGGTCGCGGCAGCGGCGAAAGCAGCCGCACGCTGGTCACCGGCTCGCCGTGCACACGCCCGCTCAGCACATCGTCTGCCAGCCGCTCCAGAAGCGGCAGTGCCTCATCCCACCAGTCAAGCACCGCTTGCATCGAGGGGGTGCCGCCCAGCAGCGGGGCAAGCGCTCCCACCGCGTCCGCCACGACCCCATCGGCCTGAACGCCAAGACGCGGCCCTTCCTCACCCTCGTACCGAATGATCCCGAACGTCATGACGCCCTCCGCAACGGCTCGCGGCCGTCTGCTATCAGCTATCAGCTTTCGCACCGTGGCGGAAGCCCGGGCCGGAGGGCATTGCCGGCCCACCACACTACGCCCGAGGGAATTCCATGATATAGCCCACCCCTGCCTCGCTGTGAATATGGGTTGGACGGTCCGGGTCCGGCTCTAGTTTCTTGCGCAGGTGGCGCATGTATGCCCACAGATAGTCGCGGTCGTCGCGGTACTCCGGCCCCCAAACACTGGTCAGCAGGTCGGCATGTGACAGCACTTTGCCGGCGTTGGTGATCAACTGGTGGAGCAGCTTGTACTCAGTGGGGGTAAGCCGCACCGGCTCACCGCGCGCTGTCACCTTGCGGCGCACGAGATCGACGGTGACGTCGCCGCACGTGACCACGCCGGCCGAACCAGCAGCGCCACCGAGCTGCGTCCGGCGCAGCACGGCCTGCACACGCATCATCAGCTCCGCCGGCGAGAACGGTTTGGTGAGGTAATCGTCAGCCCCCATCTCGAAACCGCGCAGCTTGTCCACCTGCTCACCTTTGGCCGTGAGCATGATCACGGGCACCAGCGAGAACTCGCGCACCCGCCGGCAGACCTCATAGCCATCGAGCTTAGGTAGCATCAGGTCCAGGATGACGAGGTCGGGCATCTCCGCCGCTATCAGCTCCAGTCCCTGCTGGCCATCGGCGGCGGTGAGAACACGGAACCCAGCCTTCTCCAGATGCATGCGCACTAGCCGCACAATCAACGGGTCATCATCCACCACCGCGATCCGTTCGTTCCGCATCGGACATCCTAGTTGCTGACTGCGACCGGTGGCCGCACAATGCCGCCGCCAGCCTCGCTGCGTTCGCCGGTCAGCGCCGGCAAGGTAAACCGAAACACGCTGCCCCTGCCCGGGCTGCTCTCGACCCAGATACGGCCACCGTGCGTCTCCACGAGGCTGCGGCAGATATAGAGCCCGAGGCCGGCGCCTTTGGTGGTGCGGGAGAGCGCACTATCGACGCGATAGAACCGCTCGAAGAGCTGTGACAGATGCTCGGCCGCGATGCCGATCCCCTCATCCCTCACCGACACTTCCACCTCAGCCTCGCCGCCGATCAGCACCGTCACCGCACCGCCATCCGGGCTGTACTTGATCGCATTATCGACAAGGTTGGAGATGATCTGCTCGACGCGCAGCGGATCGGCGTCCGCCAGCGGCAACCTCGAACCGGCAACGACGGCCAAGTGATGCGAGGGGAACAGCGCCCGCCGCTGCGCTACCACCTGCTGCGCAATGCGCTCGACGCGTACGGGCTCGCGCTCCAGCCCCAACACGCCCGCCTCCAGCTTGGCGGCGTCCAGCAGGCTTTCCACAAGCCCGGATAGCTTCTCAGCGGAATCCGCGATGATCTGCAGGAACTCACGGGTGGTCGCGCCGTCCCACGGACCGCCGTCCAGCAGCGCGTCGATGTAGCCCGTGATTGCGGTCAGGGGTGAGCGCAGCTCATGGGATACGGTCGAGATCAGCGCCGTGCGCACCCGCTCCACCTCCGACTCACGCGTTACATCGTGGAGGACGATGATACGGCCGGCATAGCGGTCATGCCGTCGCACCGGCGCGGAGTAGCACCGGAATCGCTGGTACGGCTCAAACCGCTCGCAGTCCGCCCGTGCTATCTGGCTGTTGTGTTCGCGCCAGCGGTCAATTGCGCCGGCAAGCGTGCCGCTCTCGCCGGCGGCGATCGCCAGTTCACCGGCGTGTCCCAGGTCTGGCCCGCCAAGCAGCGCGGACCATCGGTCGTTTGCGAACGCAACCATGCCAGAGGGATCAAGCATGAGGATGCCGTCGTCGGTTGCGCCAAGGACGGCATTGAGCGTGTCGCGTTCTTCTTGGAGCGCGGCCCTGGCCCGGCCGATCTCAACGCGCATCCGCTCCATGGCCCGGGCCAGCGTAGCAATCTCGTCCCGCCCTGCCGCGGCCACACCCTGACTGTAGTCCCCCGCCGCTATCACACCGGCGGCATCAGTCAACCTTCGCAACGGACGGGTCAAGCTGGTAGCGAGCGCAGCCGCGCCGGCGCCCCCGGCCAGCAGCACCCCCAGAGCGACCAACCACAGCCGGCGCCGGGCATCAGCGCGTGCCTGGTCCACGGCCGCCAGCGATGACGTCACCATCAGCGAGGCGGCCGGCCGGCCGGAGGGCGCCGGGACAGTGAACGAACAGGACACCGCCCCCGCCCGTGGCGTCCCGCACTCCTGATTGCCTACCAGTGACCCATCCGCCACGAACACCCGCGCGCCGTCACCGGCCAGGGTTGCGAGGAAGGCATCATCCCAGGGCTGGGCAATCATCACCGCCCCGGAGACCCGGCCCTCGCGCAGCACCGGAGCGTAGCCGCGCAGCGCCACACCTAGCTCATCGCCGGACTCCGTGCCGCTCAGCCGATCGCCGGCCAGCGCGCGCTGCAGACCCTCGGCCCGCCCGGTGAGCACGTCGCCGGCCTGGTTGGGCGCATGGCCGCGCGCGATCACCCGACCGCCGGCGTCCACCACCGTCACGCTGACCCCCTGACGCCGGCTGACCTCGCCTGACCAGGTGAGCAACGGTGCGGCATTGCCATCGCTGATCGCGGTGATCACGGCAGGATACAGCGAGATGGACTCGGCTTCTGCCGACAGCGTAGCGGCACGCTGCAGATACAGCGCCCGGGCCTGCGCCGTCCGTGCGCGCGCCTGGGTGGCGACCTCGCGGCGCGCCCCGGCATCCAGCCGGGTGGACGACAGCCAACCGGCCAGCCCGACAGCCGTAACGACCATCACGCCCATCGCCACCAACAGTCTGGTGCGGAGCGACATCGCCTGCACCCCCGCTTTGCCTCGATTCGCGAAACTGGCGAACACGGGCCGGCGTGAAACCGGCCCGTGTGCCGTGGTCTCCTGGCGGTGGCAGGTTAGCGCACCATAGCGCCGGCCAACGGGTTGAGCTCACGGATTCGGTCTAGCGTCACCGGGCGCAGCTCGCCGCCGCTGTAGCTCGTCAGATCGGCCCACTCGGCGCCGCCGCCGGCCCGAGATGCGCAGAACACCTGCTCGACGCTCTGGACGCGCACGGTGACCAGCAGCACGTTATCCGTGCGGCGCACGAAGCGCACCAGCCACTCGTAGCCGGAGCCAGCAGGCGCCGAGTCGATGGTGCAGAAGCCTGGAGCGCCGGTCAGGTTGGCTGTGACAGCCGGGCGCTCGCCATAGCCGGTGTTTACCATCTGGACCGTGGGAACGTTGGCGCCGTCCCGGTCGATCACGGCGAACACGATGGCGTCGAGACCCGCGCCGCCGGCGAAGGCGTCGCTGCCATCACCGCCCGCCCACACCGCGACGTCGTTGCCATCGCCCCCAACCTGGAGATCGGAGTTCGGAGCGACACCCTGCTCAGTACCACCAACCAGCACGTCGTCGCCTGGGCCGCCATCAAGATAGTCATCGCCAAGCAGCCCTATCAACAGGTCGTCGCCTTCCATACCGAACAGCATGTCAGCACGTTTGAGGCTCTGGTCGGCGGCGGTGCCTGGTGGATGAATGGCGGCGTTGTCCTGGTTATCGTCGTCGGCGCCGATCAGCACATCGTTGCCGGCCGTCCCCCACAGCAGCGCCGCGCGCCCGCTGCCGGCCTGCAGCGACGTCGCTCCCAGCACCAGCGCCGCTACACCCATCCCCAGCCGCCACGTCCATGACTTGGTCCGCATGTTGATGTCCTCCCCATTCCTGCCGCTACCGGAACCAGTCCGGTACGCGGCTGATAATCTCACATGCGACCAAGGACCGCACTAAAGAATCCATGGCGATCCTGAACATGGCCTGAAGGTGCGTCTGGCCGGCGGCGCGGCTATGCTGGCCGGGTCAAGCGGCCCGCCAACGACAGGGCCGCGAGGAGCATGCGGGATGGATGTAAGCGGGGGAACGGCGATTGTCACCGGCTCTGCCACCGGCATGGGCCGCAGCACCGCCCTGATGCTGGCAGAGTTGGGCTGCAACGTGGTGGTGAACTATACCAAGAGCGAGCAGGAGGCGCGGGACACGGCGGCCGCGGTGGAGCAGCGTGGCGCCAAGGCGCTGCTGGTGCAGGCCGACATCTCCTCGGACACCGATTGCCGCCGCATGGTGCAGGAGACGCTCGACCGGTTCGGACGGTTGGACGCACTCGTCAATAACGCCGGCACGACCGTGTTCGTCGCCCACCGTGACCTGGAAGAACTGACCGACGAGATGTGGGACCGCATCCTGGCCGTCAATGTCAAAGGCACATTCCTGATGTCGCGCGCCGCCGCCCCGGCACTTCGTGCGGCGGGAAGAGCCGCCATCGTCAACGTGTCATCCATCGCAGGCGTCCGGGGGACCGGAAGCTCCATTCCATACGCAGCGTCCAAGGCCGCCATCATCAATCTCACGATGTCGCTGGCCCGGGTACTCGCCCCGGAGGTGCGGGTCAACTGTGTGGCGCCCGGCTTCATCGACACCCGCTGGCTGGCAACCGGATACGGTGACCGCTTTGCAACCATCAAGGAGAACGTACGGCAAAGTACGCCGCTCAGGGACGCGGGACAACCCGAGCACATGGCACAGGCGGTTGTCTCGCTCATCACCGGCATGGACTGGGTAACAGGTGAGACGATCATGGTGGACGGCGGCAGCCACCTGCGGTAACGGCGGCCTGGGGCCGTCACGTCTCCAGCAGCCGCGCCTTTGCCACCCTGCCAAAGCTCACCACATCGCCGGACTTCAGTGCCATCGGCCGGCGTACCCGCATACCATTGACGAACGTCCCGGCTTGGCTCCCAAGGTCGGTGAGCATGATGCGATTGCGGTGGCGCTCGATCAGGGCGTGCACCTGGGATACGCCCGGGCTATCCAGCACGATCTGGTTGCGGTAATCGAGGCCGGCCGTCAGCGCCGTCGCGGTGAGCGGGTACAGCGAATGCCACCGGCCGTCCCACAGCTCCAGCCACACGCCGCGCCTGGGCGGGCGGGGCGTGCCGGGCCGCGCCGGCTCAGCAGCCAGAGTGAAGTGGCCGATGGCGCCGACACAAGCAGCGATCCAGGCGATGGAGCCGAGGGCGAAGAACGTCGTTGCTGTTTGCCGTTGCTCAGACAACTGTAAGTCGATCATGCTCTGCAGATCGACCTGGGTTTTCAGAATCAGCGACGGGAGAATCAACACCGGCGCAAGCAGCACCGAGGCCAGCATCCACGCGGCCGGCGCGCGATGGCGCTTGCCATGGAAGGACACGAGCGCCGCCAAGAACACCGACGACAGCAGACAAGCGACCGTGCCCCAATCCAGCCACCAGATCACCAAGCTATCCACGGTGTACGCCCTCCCGTCTTCGCTCTGTTCGCTGGTATCATGCCACCGAATTCATCCGGTCCAGGGATCGGGACAGTTTTTGTCCCGCTGTCCACCAGCCAGCCGGAGCAAGCTGATGTTCCCCGCTGTCGCCCCGCCGGAGCCGGTGGAGTTCGGTGAGTATCTCGGTGATCTGCTGGCTGCCCGCTCGTGGCCGGCCGGAGCGCTGGCGGCTCGTGTCAATGTTGATCCGTCATTGGTGCGAAAGTGGACCACCGGCGCCCGCACACCGGATACCGAGTTCCTGCCGGAGATCGCCACTGCGCTGCGGTGTTCCCCTGCAGAGGAACGGCTGCTCGAGCTGTCGCTCAAGCATTCACTCCTGGCACGGTCGTTGGGAAAGCACGGCATCACGATGCGGGAAGCCCTCGCCCTCCTCTCAGGGAACTGGCTGGCAGAGATGGCCCTGCCCACGGCGCCGGGCCCTCCAACGCTTATGAGCCGCGCACCAGCACAACAGCCTGCGTCTTGGGGAGGGGACGCGGGACCGCTTCGGCAGCCACAATCCGCGCCGCCACCGCCACCACGGCTACCATCGCCGGCTCGCTGGGGACGCGAACGGCTGATCGCTGCAACAGTCCGCGCCACTGCGGCGACCGCTGCCGAAGTCGCGGACCGCCTGGCCCCTCGACTCAAGCGGTTGAAGCCCGCCAAGCGTGAGCAGCTGAGCCGCGCCTTGCTGGAGCTGCGCGCTGAGTGGGAACTGGTGCGGCTCGCGGTGTAAGCGGCCAGAGCTACGGCGACTTCGCCGCCTCCAACGCCAGGGGCAGCGCAGTATCGCCCCCGACGACGACGGTGATCGAGCTGCTGCCGGTCTGGCGGCCGGAGACTACGCCCAGCGCCTCGCCGCAGGCAGTCAGCAGCGGCCCGCCTGAGTCACCCGGGTCGGCGCCGGCGTCGGTGAACAGCTCCTGCCGCGAGCGCTCTGGCGAGACCGACCGTCCGGCCAGCACGCCGCCGGTCACGCTCACATCGGGCCGGCCGTACGGGAAGCCAACCACACGAACCGGCTCGCCCAGGGTCAGCGTCGCCGTGTCTGCCCAGCGCATGGCGGGTAGCCGCCGGTCAGGAATGCGCAGCACGGCCACATCACGCATCGGGTCAGCCCGCAGCACCTCAGCGGCAAACCGGCGGCCGTCTGCGGCAATGACATCGACGCGGGGTGATGTGCCGGTGACATGCGCCGCCGTCATCACGATGCCACCGGCCAGCGCCACGAAGCCCGTTCCCAGACCAGTCAGATCGCCAGTGCGTGGGTCCCGCACCTCAATACGTACGACCGATGGCAGCGCCCGCGCGGCTGCGGTAGCGACGTCGCAGTCCGGGTCCGGCGCCGGCGTCTGGGCGGCCAGCGCCCGCTGCACCTCTTCGCGCACAATGCGGCGCACCTCCTCCTCCGGTATGCCGGCCGGTTGCGTGACAGCCACGGGCAGATCATCGCTGCACGCGACCGTCAGCGCCCAGGACAGCAGTACCAGCAGCACGAGGCGGCTCATCGACGCCCCTCGAGCGCGGCAGCGTCCGCGTCGATGGGGACATCAAGGTCGTCATTGACATCGCGGCTCACGGCCGCAGCGGCGCCTGAGCGTGGGGCGAAGCGGTGCAACGCCGCCAGCCATGGCGGCACCAGCAGCGTCGTCACCACACTCATCAGCACGACCACACTGAAAATGTCGGCCGGAATGATGCCCAGGTTACGGCCGATCCCCGCGACAATCAGCCCAACTTCACCGCGCGGCACCATACCCACCCCCACAAACAGCGCGGACCACCAGCGCGTACCAGCCATCGCCAGCGCAGCACCGGCGAGTTTGCCGGCGACGGCGACCACGGTCACAGCCAATGCCAGCGCGACAATGCCGGGGTCACGCAGAGCATCGAGGCTGACACGCGAGCCAGTGACGGCGAAGAAGAACGGTACCAGAAAGGTAGCGATGGGGCGGATGGTTCGCTCCAGCTGCTCGCGGTCGCGTGACTCGGCCAGCCCCATGCCACCGAGAAAGGCGCCGATGATGCCGGCCAGGCCCAGCAGGCCGGCGAGGGCGGCCAGCCCGAGCATAACGGCCAAGGCAAGCCCGAGCGGCTCCTCGATCCGGAACACCTGGCGGACCTGCCATGAGTAGCGGCGAGTTGCGTGGGAACCGGCCCAAGCGACGAATAGCACGAATCCAATCGCCTGCGCGGCGATGAGCACAATCGCAGCCGCCGAGGCGCCTGACTCGGCCGTTGACGAGATGACGGCTAGCAGCACCAACCCCAGTACATCGTCGATCACAGCTGCACCGAGGATGATGCGCGCCTCGCGCTGCCGGAGGAGGCCGAGGTCCTGCAGCACCCGCGCTGTGATACCGACGCTGGTGGCGACCAGGGCTGTGGCCACGAAGCCGGATTCGAGGCGTGGATGGCCGGTCGCCGCCATGAGCGTGAAGCCGCCGGCGAAGGGCATGACGATGCCGAGTACACCGACCAAGCCGGCGCGGGCACCGACCCGCAGGATGTCGGACGCCCGCGTCTCCAGGCCGACGGTGAACAGCAGCACGACGACACCAAGCTCTGCAACCGTCTCGTGCGTCAGCTCGAGTGCGTGCGCTGCGGCTGCTGCGTCACCGTGGAAAGCTTCGAGCATGCCGCCGCCAGGATTGCCGATCAGTCCCAGTGCCTGCGGCCCGATCACGACGCCGGCCAAGAGCTCGCCAATGACTGCCGGCTGCCCGAGACGTGAGGCAAGCAGCCCGCCAAGGCGCGCGGCGGCGAACAGGACAAAGAGATCAACCAGGATGGTCGTGAGCGGCTGCACGGCGCGCCTCTCCGGCACAAGCTAATAGGGGGCCCGTTCGTGACAGACTCCCCCAAAGCGCGGTATCCGCCGCGACGGCAAACCGGGCACACCGTGCTGATGGTACCGGAGCGGGCCGGTTCCTGTCACGATTGGCAGGCGAACGGCCGGGTGAAGCACCCGGCCGCCGTCATAGACCTGCCGTACCGTCACTCTGGTCTGCCTACGAGGTGAGCTTTCGGGTTCGGCCCCAGAGTCTGAGCTGGCCTACACCGGCACGTAACCGGTGATTCACCCAGGTGCGTGGTTCCCCCGCCGCCTCTCAGAACACGAGAGTGCGCTCGGCGACTGCTCGAACGGTGCTAGATCCAGTGTCCACGGTGGACAGGCGCGCCGTCCTACTCGAAGGGGTTACACCGGCGTCAGCACGGGATTATCAGCAGCGGACGGTATGGCTTCCCGTGCCGAGACCGCCGGTGTAGGATGTGCGGCGTAGCCTGCCCGCCTCCGCGGCGGCGCGTGGCGGTTTCGGGGGGCAAACTGCGCGATGGTCTCCGACGACAACCGAGCGATGTTGCGCGCCGTGCCGCTGTTCAGCGACGTGCGCGCCGAGGAACTGACCGCGCTGGCCGGCCGGCTGCGGCGGCGCAGCTTCCGGCGGGGAGAGGTCATCATCCACCGTGGCGACCCAGCAGGCGCCCTCCACATCATCCGCAGCGGCCGGGTCAAGATCACCCTGCCGTCGGAAGAAGGAGACGAAACCGTACTCGCCTTGCTGGGTGAAGGGGCATGCTTCGGCGAAGTGGCAGCGCTGGACGGCGGTCCACGCTCGGCGACGGTGACATCGGTCGAGCCCACGGAGACGCTGTCGTTGCTGCGCGATGACTTGCTCTCCTTCGCGCGGGAGAGCCCAGACTTCGCCCTGGCGCTGATTACGACGCTGGCGGCCCGCCTGCGCCGCGCGGATGAGTGGCTGGAAGACGCCTATTTCCAGGATCTGGATACGCGTATGGCGCGGAGGTTGCTGGAGCTAGCCGACGACCACGGCCGTGAGACCCCGCAGGGCATCGAAGTCGAGCTGCCGCTGACCCAGTCGGATTTAGCCGGGATGCTCGGGGCGACCCGCGTCAGCGTTAACCGCTTGCTCGGGGTGTACCAGGACGCACGGCTGATCGCGCTCGGCCGCGGGACATTCACCATCCTGAAGCCCGAGACCCTGCGCGAACGAGCCGGCCGGTAGCGGCGGTCGCGCGTCAGGCGGTCAGCAGGCGCTCGACGGAGCGCAGCCGGATACTGAGCACGGCCAGCAGCTGCATCGCCATCGCGAAGTCCGCCCGGATCAGCCCCTCCAACGCCCATCGCGGCAGGAGGGCGCAGTGCACCCGCGTCTCCGCCCGAACCGTGGCGCTGCGCGGCTGGCCGTCCAGCAGGGTCATTTCGCCGAAGAAACCGCCGGGGCCCAGCCGCGCCAGGACGTGGGTCTCTCCGTGACCGCCCGCGCGCTCTACCACCGCCCGGCCGTCCAGCACGACATACAGGCAATGGCCATCTTCGCCCTGGGTGACGATGTTCACGCCCGCTTCGTAGCGGCGCTGGGTCATGGCACGGGCCACGGCGGCCAGTTCCTCACCACTGAGCCGCCGAAAGAGTGGTACCGCCGAGAGGGCTTCTGAGAGCGACTCCAGCGATGCGCCGCCATTATCCTGCTGCGCAGTGGCGCGGAGCATCCGGCGCACATCCGGCACCGTCTGCGAGACCGAGCTCGGTGGCAGCATCTGTTCCGGTCGGAGGGGTGAGCTTGGTTGAGACAGCGCGTCAAACCGGAACGCCAGATCACCACAGATGATCTCGTCTCCCGATTGGACCTCGCGCGAGCCTTCCAGCGGATCGCCGTTGATGCGGGTGCCGTTGGCGCTGCCCAAGTCCGTCACCGTGCAGCGCTCATCCACATGGTCGACGTGGAGGTGGAGCCGGGAGAGGGACGGCTCGTCGGGAAAGGTGACGTCGGCCTCCAGCGAGCGGCCGATGACAATGGCGCGTCCTTCTGGCAACGGCACACGGCGGCCAGCGCTCTTACCATTCGTGAGGATCAGCGCCGGTCCCGCATCAGCGGCCCCCGTCATCGCGCACCGTCCAGAGCTTCGGTAGGGGTGTGCCCTCGGTGGCCCATTGTGCGCCGTTCTGCGAACGGCCGCAAGTACACGACGAAAAGCGGGGCGGCTCACCGGCAGCCCCGCCTTGCAGCGCCTTCCGGCACCTGCCTACGCCGTGACGCCTGCCTGGGCCACCAGCTTGGCAAAGGCCGCCTGGTCACGCACGGCGATGTCCGCTAGCACTTTGCGGTCGATGGTGACGCCCGCCGCTGCGAGACCGGCCATCAGACGGCTGTACGTCGTGCCGTGCTGGCGCGCCGCCGCGTTAATCCGGATGATCCACAAGCGGCGGAACTGCCCCTTGCGGTCACGCCGGTCGCGATAGGCGTAGTCGAGCGCGTGCATCATGCTCTCGTTGGCGCGGCGGAACAGCCGGTGGCGTTGCCCCTTGTGCCCCTTCGTGAACGAGAGCACCTTCTTATGTCGTGCATGTGCGGCAACGCCGCGCTTGACGCGAGCCATGGTGAACTCCTCTTGTGGCCGGTGGCGCACACAGCACTGCCGCCGGCCCGGATGCGGGCGCACGGCGGCAGGGTGGCAGCCCTACTTTGTGCCGTACGGCAATAGGGCCCGCAGCTTCTTGGCGTAGGTGCTGCTGACGACGAACTTCTTCTCGTCGGCGCTGAGCACGCGCTTGGTCTTGCCGTACTTCAGGTGGCGGCGGGCAAGCTTTGAGCGCATGACTTTGCCGGTTCCCGTAATGGTGAACCGGCCTTTCGAGCCGGAATGCGTCTTCATCTTGGGCACGGAATGTTACTCCCTGGTGGGCGTGGCAGCGGCAGGCGCTTCCTCGCGCGGTGGCCGCGGCGCGGCGGCCGTGGCGGCGCCGGAGCCGCTGGGACGCGGCGTCTTCGCCGCGCCGGGCGCCAGAATAATGGTCATGTTGCGGCCCTCGAGCGAGGCCGTCTTCTCCAGTTGGGCAAACTCCTTGACTTTGTCGTACACGCGATCAAGGAGCGCACGTCCGATCTGCGGATGGGTGACCTCGCGGCCACGGAACATGACCGTGACCTTGACTTTATCGCCGTCCTTGAGCAGCTTCTCAACGGTGCGCGTCTTGAAGTCGATGTCGTGATCGTCGATCTTAGGCCGCATCCGGATCTCACGCAGCATGACCTGCTTTTGGTTCTTGCGCGCGTCCCGCTCCTTCTTGGACTGTTCGTATTTGAACTTTCCATAGTCCAGGATGCGGCAAACGGGGGGGACGGCCGTGGGGGCGACTTCCACCAGATCCAGGCCACGCTCCCGGGCTAGCTGCAACGCCTGATAGGTGGGCAGGACACCGAGCTGGGCGTTATTCTCGTCGATCACCCGCACTTCCCGGGTGCGGATGCGCTCATTGACGCGGAATTCCTTGGTAATCGGATACACCTCTCGAAGCTAGACGGACGGCACGTTCAGCATCTCACTCTAGCATGGTGCGAAAAAGCCGGTCAAACGCGGCAACGGTTGCCCCGGCTATTCCACCTGGATCAGCGCTGCCCCGCGCTCCACGCGGTCCCCCGCGCCAACATGCACCGCCGCCACGCGTCCGGCCCGCGCGGCGCTCAACTCGTTGTTCATCTTCATCGACTCAACCACGAGGAGCACTTGGCCTTGCCCTACCGCATCGCCCGGCTGAACGCGCACATCGCTGACGATCCCAGCCAGCGGCGAGCGTAACAGCCACACACCTGTCGGTGGCGCGATGCCACCGTTCCGCTCTCGCGCTCCCCGCGAGCGGCCGGTATCCACCGAGAAGACATCAACACCGATCAGCACATCCCAGCCACCCGGGCGGCCCTCGGCGTACACCTCGTACGAGCGGCCATCGACCAGGAGCGAGTAGAGGTTGGGGCGGCCGGTCGCCTCCAACTCGACGCTATACCAACGGTCACCCAGGCGGATGCGATTGCCGCCCGAGCTGGTTTCGACCTCCACCTCGTGACTGACACCGTCCAGATCTAGCGTGAGCTTGAGCGCCATCCGCCCGTCCTCCATCCCGCGGCCCGTGCCTGTGCGCTACGAGCCCGCCCCTTCCAGGACGATCCATCAGGTGTGACCTCTTGACGCCGCATGACCGGTGTGCGGCGGACCGTGAGGAGTGCCGCTGCCAGCAGCGCGGCCGCGCGATCCCCGGGCGGTGGCTCAACCACACCGTCGAAGTGCTCCTGGACGAAGCCGGTATGGAGGTCACCACGCTGGAACTCATCGCCGGCCAGCACCCGCTGATGAAACGGAATGTTGGTTTCGATACCGGCGATCTTGAACTCGGACAGCGCCCGCCGCATCCGGCGAATCGCCTCATCGCGATCGCGCCCCCAGGCCGTGACCTTCGCCACCAGCGAGTCATAAAACATCGACACTTCAAAGCCGTCGTACAACGCGCTCTCCACGCGTACGCCGGGTCCTGCGGGTTCCCGCGCAAAGGAGACGGCGCCCACGGACGGCACGAAGTTGTGGCGCGCATCTTCGGCCACGATCCGGCACTCAATCGCCCAACCGCGACGTGGCAGGGACTCTTGGGTGTAGCTCAACCGCCGGCCGGCCGCTACCACCAGTTGTTCTGCGACCAGATCCACACCGGCGACGATCTCGGTCACCGAGTGCTCGACTTGCAGCCGGGTGTTCATTTCCAGGAAGTAGAAATTATGGTCGCTGTCCAGCAGAAATTCTGCCGTGCCAACGTTCTCGTAGCCGGCGACTCGGGCCGCCGTGATCGCCGCCCAGGTCAGCCGGTCGCGCAGCCGCTCATTGACGATCGGCGAAGGACACTCCTCGATCATCTTCTGGTGACGGCGCTGGATTGAGCACTCTCGCTCGCCCAACGAGACGACGTTGCCATGGCGGTCGGCGATGATCTGCACCTCGATGTGCCGGACCGGCGCCAGGTACTTCTCCAGGTAGATTCCCCCGTTGCCGAACGCGCTCAACGCCTCCCCGGAAGCGACTGCCAGCGCATCGCGCAGCTCCGCCTCGGACTCAACCCGGCGGATACCCCGCCCGCCGCCACCGGCAGCCGCTTTGACCAGCACCGGATAGCCGATCTCCCGGGCGGCCGCAATCGCCGCTTGCGGGTCTGTGATCTCATCGGTGCCGGGTACGGTGGGGATACCGGCGTGGCGCATCAGCCGCCGCGCCTCGATCTTGTCGCCCAGCGAACGCATCGCCTGCGGCGACGGGCCGACAAAGGTAATCCCGGCGGCGCCGCACGCCTCAGCAAAGGCGGCGTTCTCCGCCAGAAAGCCATAGCCTGGATGGATGGCGTCCACACCGGCGCGGGCGGCCACGTCAAGGATGGCCTGGATGTTGAGGTAGCTCTGGGCTGCGGGCGGCGGGCCGATGCGATAGGCTTCATCGGCATAGCGGACATGCATCGATCGTCGATCGACATCGGAGTAGACCGCGACATTAGGGACTCCCAACTCGCGGCAAGCGCGCATCACGCGGATGGCGATCTCACCGCGGTTGGCAACCAGCAGTTTCTTGAACATCAGCGCTCCCCCGGTGGCCACCGAAACCCTACCACGATTCAGCGTTCCTCAGCCGTTGGGTGCGACTGCGGGCGGGGGCGCTGCGCGATCCGGCACGGTTAGGAGGTGGCGCGCTGCCGGAGCGCGCCGCTTTGGGACCTGCCACCGGCGGGCTAACGGTGGCCAGCAACCTCATCTAGCAGGCGTGAGCGTACGTCTGCCACCGTCATGGCGCCCAGGTTATCTCCCGAGCGCAGCCGAACGTTGACGGCGTCCGCCTCCACCTCGCGGTCACCGATCACCAGCATGTAGGGAATCTTCTGGAGCTGTGCGTCCCGGATCTTGTGCTGCATCCGCTCCGTCCGGCTGTCGACTTCGACGCGGAGGCCGGCGGCGCGCAGGCGCTTGCCGGCGTCCGCGGCAAAGTCGTTGTGCCGGTCAGCGATTGGCACCAGCCGCGCCTGAACCGGGGCCAGCCAAACGGGGAACGCGCCGTTGTAGTGCTCGATCAGCAGCGCCAGGAACCGCTCGAACGAGCCCGTCACCGCCCGGTGCAGAACAACCGGCGTCCTGCGGCTGCCGTCGTCGGCCACGTACTCACAGCCCAGGCGCGACGGCTGGACAAAGTCCACTTGGATGGTGGAGATCTGCCAGTCGCGGCCGAGCACATCCTTGGCGATGAAATCAGCCTTTGGCCCGTAGATTGCCGCCTCACCAAGCGCCGTGAAGTAATCGACGTTGTTTGCCTGCATCGCCGCGCGCAACGCCTGTGTGGCCTGGTTCCACTGCTCGACGGTACCGACGTACTTGCCGCCGTCGTCCTCGCCACGCAGCGACAGGCGAACGCGGTACTCGTTGATGCCGAAGACCCTCAGTGTCTCGCGCACCAGGTCCAGCGCCCGCGCAAACTCAGATTGGATCTGGTCCGGCGTGCAGAAGATGTGGCAGTCATCCTGCGTCAGGGCGCGCACTCGCGTCAATCCGTTGAGCTGGCCGGATTTTTCGTAACGATACAGCGTGCCGAACTCGGCGTAACGCACGGGAAGGTCACGGTACGAAAAGAACTGGGTGTTGAACAACGTCATGTGTGACGGACAGTTCATTGGCTTGAGCCGAAAACGGTCGCCGTCTTCGTCTGCCATCACCGGAAACATATCATCGAGATAAGCTTCCAGGTGCCCGGACTTGGCATACAGCTGCTCCTTCACCAGATGCCCCGTCCATACGTGCTGATAGCCGTACTGTGTCTGTAATTCGCGCACAAATGCTTCCCAGATGTGCTTGATCGCCTCACCTTTGGGCAGCAGTAGGGGGATACCAGGGCCGATGTCGTCAGCGAAGGCGAACAGGCCCAGCTCGCGGCCGACACGCCGGTGATCGCGCTGGCGGGCTTCTTCCAGCCGGAGCAGGTGCTCGTCCAAATCAGCCTGCTTGGCGAACAGCGCGCCGTAAATGCGCGTGAGCATGGGATTGCGCTCATCGCCTCGCCAGTAGGCGCCGGCGGTGTTCATCAGCTTGAAGGCGCCCACCTGGCCAGAGCGATGCACGTGGCGGCCGCGGCACAGATCGAGAAAACTATCGTGCCGGCAGAGGCCCACGTCCTCTCCGTCGAAGCTGTCGATCAGCTCCAGCTTGAATGGTTGGTCAGCGAACAGCCGCCGAGCCTCCTCTTTGGGCACGCGCGACTCCTCAAACGGCACGTTGGCCTTCACGACCTCCCGCATCCGCGCCTCCAGCCGCTCGAGGTCCTCGGGCGTGGCCGGCCGGGGCAGGCGAAAGTCGTAGTAGAAACCGGTATCGATCGGCGGGCCGATGGCGAGCTCAGCGCCGGGGAATTGCTCGGTGACGGCCTGAGCGAGGATATGTGCGGCAGAGTGGCGCATGCGAAACAGCCGGTCTTCGCGCTCATCCCCGGCGTTGACCGCCTCTGCATCCAGGTGACTGTGGTCGGTGGTCATGGTTCGCGTCCCTCTCTCATCATGTCTGAAGCCCATCGGCGCTCGGCCGCGTACCGGTAAGGAACCCACACCCAGACAGCGCGGTCCGCGGCGCGAGGTGCCCAGTGGCGCGGCAACCGGGACAGCGGGTGTGCCAATCCCGCCATCTCACTGGGTGTCTCAGCGCTGGCCAAACTCCGGCATGGTCACACCGCTCCGCG
>CAUJGQ010000054.1 GCA_963170165.1 Chloroflexota bacterium
CACGGGGATATCCTGCGCGAAGACGCTGCTCACCGCCAGCCGGCCCATGCCGGGGATGGCAAACACCTGCTCGATGACGACGGTGCCGCCCACCAGCGTCCCCGCCTGGATGCCGAGCACGGTGAGGATGGGGAGCATGGCATTGCGCAGGCTATGGATGAGCACGACACGGCGCTCGCGCAGCCCCTTGCTGCGGGCAGTGCGCACGTAATCTTGGCTGAGCACCTCCAGCATCGCCGAGCGGGTCTCGCGGGTGAGGGTGCCGGTCATGTGCAGGCCAAGCGTGACAGCGGGCAGCACCAGGTGGGTTGCCGCCTGGCGCGGGCTGTCCCAGATGTTGACGAAGCCAGAGGGCGGCAGCCAGTGCAGCCACACGGCGAACAGCAGGATGAACATCAGCCCCATCCAGAAGGCGGGGATGGCGACGCCGGAGAGGGCCATGGCCGTGGCGGCGTGGTCTACCCAGGAGTTGCGACGGAGCGCGGCCACCACGCCCAGCGGCACGGCGATGCTGATGCCGATCATCCAGGCCACGAACGCCAGTTGCAGGGTCACCGGCAGCCGCTCGCCCAAGGCGTCCCATACGGATTGCCGGCTCTGGATGGAGCGGCCCAGGTCCCCTTGCAGGGCGTTGCGCAGCCAGGAGAGGTACTGCACCGGCAGCGGGTCGTTCAGCCCCAGCTCCGCGCGCAGCCGCGCCTCGACCTCCGGCGTGGTGGCGACGTCTTCGCCGAGCAGCGCGTGCACCGGGTCGCCAGATAGCAGGTTCGTCAGCGAGAAGACGCACATCGAGACGATCAGCAGCACCGGTATGGCAGACAGCAGCCGCCGGATGATGTAGCCGGTCATGGCGCCATCCTCCGCGCGCGCCGGCTGGGGGTGCGGGTCTGCCGCCCGCTCATGGCGCCATCCACAGCTCGTGCAGGCGCAGCTTGCCATCGCCGTAGGGGGTGAAGCCGCGCACCCGCTTGCTCAGGCCGACACGGTTGGTCTGGTGGGTGAAGAAGATGCCGTGGGCGTTCTCGACGATGTGGCGCTGAATCTCGTCGTACTGCTCCTTGCGCTTGGTGATGTCGTACACCTGCCGGGCCTTGACGATCTTGGCGTCCAGCTCCTGCTGGGATGCGTCCGGCTTGTAGTCCTTGTTGAAGGAGGCGCGGTTGAAGCCGCCCTTGGAGTGGAAGTTCTCGTAGATGGTCAGGTCCGGGTCGGCCCGGCCGGAGAAGCCGACGAGGAACATCGGGTACTTCTGGGCGCGGTACTCGGCCCCTGCCTCCTCGGCGCTGCGCGACACGAGCGTGATATCGATGCCGGCCCGCTTCCACTGCGCCTTGAGCATCTCCGCCAGCGGCGTGTCGGTCTCGTTGGGGGTGATCACCATCTCCCAGGCGATGCCATTGGGATGCCCGGCGGCGGTGAGCAGGTCCTTCGCCTTTTTGATGTCTTCCTCGATGGGCTTGAGCTTGTCGTTGTAGGCCCAGCTGGCGCGGGTGATGGGGCCGTTGGCAATCTCCCCCTCGCCGAAGTAAATGCCCTCCAGGATGGCCTTGCGGTTCAGCGCCGCCGACAGCGCCTGCCGCACGCGCATATCCGTCAGCGGCGGCTGGGAGATGTTGATGTTGATCTGGGTGTACGAGGTGCTGGGCCACTGCACGAACTGGATGGCCGCGTCTTTCTTGGCCGCCTCCGCGTCCTTCTGGCCGACGAAGATCAGGTCCGCATTGCCGGAGCGCAGATTGGCAAACTGGACGGAGGAGTTGGGCACGATCTGGATGTCCATCGCGTCCAGGTAGGGGTAGTCCTTGCGGCGGTAGTTCGCGAACCGGCTCAGCTTCAGCGAGGCGTCGGCCGTCCAGCTGTCCAGCTTCATCGGGCCGGAGCCGATGGGCTTGTTGGTGAAGGCATCGCCGGCGGCCTTGACCGGCGTGGGGGAAAGGATCATCCCCGGCCGGTCGCCCAGAATGGAGAACAGCGAGGCGGTGACTTCCTTGAGCTTGATCACCACCCGCGTCTGGTCTATCACCTCGACCTTGTCAAAGCTGGTCACCTGGCCGGCGGCGTAGCTCTTGGTGGCCGGGTCCTTGTGGCGGTCAATGGTGTACTTGATGTCCTCGGCGCTGAATGCGGTGCCGTCATGGTAGGTGAAGCCGCCCTGCAGCTTGAAGGAGACGGTCAGGTCGTCCACCACCTCCCAGGACTGGGCAATGCCGGGGGCCGGCTGGAACTTGGGGTCATTGGTGGTGAGGTTGTCGTACAGGCTGTACAGCCAGTTGTGGTCGCCGCCGCCGCGCGAGGTGCTGGGGTCCAGCCCGGTGGGGTCGGCTGACAGCGCGACCTTGAGCGTGCCGCCCTTCTGCGGCGCCGGGGTGGCCGCGCCCGCCTGGGCGGTGATGCGCGTATCCGCGGTGGCCAGCGCCCGCGACGGCGCGCCGCCGCCCGCGTCCTTCGTCTTGGCGCCGCCGCCACAGGCCAGCAGCCAGGCGGCAGACGCGGCCATCCCGCCCAAGACGCTCCGCCGCCCCCACACATGACGCGTCCGCATCCGTCTCCCCCTCTCTCCCCGAGCGAACCGCAACCGAACACCGGCGGATGGCCCTCACCCTCCGCGCCAGCGCGGGCAGGCCGGCGTGCCACGCACGCGCCGGATAGCGCGTTATAGGTACCACGGCCGCGGCAGGGGGACAACTTGAGAATTCCGTACGCCGCATCCGAAAAGCGCGAACGGCCGCCGCATTGATGCGCATTGCTGCGCGGTCCGGGCGCGACGCATCAATGCCCATCAATGCACATCAATGCAGCGCAAATGGCTGGGAAGTGACACAAGCCGCTCGACGCCAGAACAAATGTTCGTCTAGACTGGACAGGACCGCGCAACCGCGTGCAACCATCCCCAACCGAGAGGTGAATTGATGGTGGGTGGCGTATGCCCTCGTTGTGACCGGCCCATGCTGGAGCGTGTCCCCGGCGGGATGCGC
>CAUJGQ010000055.1 GCA_963170165.1 Chloroflexota bacterium
ACGCCTGCCTGGTGCGCTAGCCGCGCTCCGGCACAATCAGGCCGTAATCGCCATCACGACGGCGGTACAGCAGCGAGTACTGCCGCTCCGCCGCATCGAAGAACAGGAAGAAATTGTGGCTGAGCAGCTCCATTTGCTCCACCGCCTCTTCCAGGCCCATGGGCTTCACGGCGAAGCGTTTGACGCGGACCAGCTTGCCCGCGATCATCTCATCCTCTTCGGCCGCTTCGTCCTCTTCCACCGCATCGACGCGGCTGGCGATCTGCTCTTCCTGATGGCGGGCGCGGTGGGACGAAATACCGCTACGATACGTCTTGGCCTTGTGCCGGCGGGCCTGCTTGCCCAGGGCACTGGCGGCCGCATCTACGGCGATGCGCGGGTCAGCGGCGCGCTCCTCGGCGCGCAGAAAGGTACCGTTGGCGTTGACAGTCACCTGCACGGTATACCGCTGCTGAGCGTCTCGCGTGCGCTCATGGCGCACCTCAACCACCACTTCGCGCACCGCCGGGAGCACGCGCTCCAGCTTGCTCAGGCGCTGGGTGGCGTACTCCTGTACCGCGTCATCGACGGCGGCGTGCTGGGTCTTGAAGGTTACGTCCATTCCTCTCCCTACAACGGCCGGCGCGTTTCCCGGCCAATCATCTCCTGCGAGTGTAGGTCGCTGGGGAAAATGCGCGCAAACCGGCGCCTCCCCTATCCTTCCGCCGCGAAGGTCACGGCCTGAACGGAGGTCGCCCCAGCCTCATGCAACGCCGCGGCACAGGCCCGCAGTGTGGCGCCGGTGGTGGTGACATCATCCACCAGCAGCACACACCGGCCCCGCACACCCGCACGGGCGTCAAAGGCGCCGTCCATGTTTGCGTGCCGGGCGGCACGGTCTGGTTGCCGCACCTGCTGCGCGGTGTGGCGCACCCGCGCCAGCAGCCGCGGCTCTACCGGCAGCGCCAGCGCCTCGCCCAGCGGTCGTGCCAGCCGCTCGGCCTGGTTGAAGCCACGTGCCCGCTCGCGCCGCGGGTGTAGTGCCACCGGCACGATCACGTCCACCGGCGCGGGCAACGTGCGCACGGCCGCGATCATGGGTGTGCCCATGGCGGCGCCGATGGCGTGCCTGCGCCCATACTTGAGGGCATACACCAGCCGCTGCGCGCCGCCGTCAAACCGATACGCCGCGGTCACCGCGGCCAGCGGCGGCGCAGCCAGACCACGACATTGGTGGCAGGTACCGTTGCCAGCAAGCGGATCCATACACCAAGGGCACCGGGCGCGCCCGTCAACGGGCAGCGATGCGGTGCAGCGGCCACACACAAACGGGCCGAACGCGCCGCACAGGGCGCAGCGCCGCGGCGCCAGCAGATCCACCACCAGCCCGCTACCCTGTCGCAGCACGGCACGCAGCCCGCCTGCCATCGGTTGCGGCCCTCCGTGCGGCTACAGGCCGCGCTCGCGGCAGATCGGCTCGGCCCCCTGGGAGCCCGTGGCCAGCGCGGTCGCCAGTTCGGCCCGGTCGCCGGCCGCCACTCCATGCTCCTGGAACCAGCCGAGGTTAGCCTCGATCACGAAGTAATACGGAGCAGCCGGATAGGTATAGGCCGGACGCTGCGGGTCATCCTCGGGGGAGACATTGGCCAGATCGGTGATGTCCACCACTGTGCCATCCGCCCCCAGCCATGCCAGGGACAGCGGAATGAAGGTGTTGCGGCTCCAAAAGGGGCCGCTGGACTCCCGCGGCATGACAAACAGCATCGCCTGGTCCGCGGGCATACTCAGCCGGTGCATCATCCCGCAGGCCATCAGCTCCGCGGTGTCCGCGATCTCGACCCACAGGGTCACGTCGCCGCTGGCGGTGGTGAAGGTGACCGGCGCCAGCGGGCCGCGGGTGTACGGGTCAGGCTCCGGCTCGCCGGCGCGCGCGGCCGCCGCGCTCATGGCCAGCGCCAGCGTCACGGCCAGCAGCATGGTGCGTTGCAGATATCGCATCACAGGCCTTTCTCCCGACAGATGGGCAGTGCCCCGCCGGAGCCACCGGCCACGGCGGCTTGCAGGTCCACCCGGTCACCAATACTCACCTGGTTTCGCGCGTACCAGCCCTGGTTGGCCTCAATGACGAAGCGATAGGCGAGCGCGGGGCCGGAGTACACCACAGGCTGCGGGTCGTCCTCCGGCTTCACGGCCGGCAAGTCCGTCAGATCCACGATCCGGCCGTCGGCGGCGATCCAGGCGAGCGTTAGCGGAATGAAGGTGTTGCGGTTCCAGAACGGCCCCGTCTGGTCCGCCGGGAACACGAACAGCATGCCGTGATCGTCCGGCATACTGCGCCGGTGCATCAGCCCGCAGAAGCGCAGCTCATCGCTGTCCGCTACCTCGACGCGCATCCTGACCGGCTCAGACCGGACGGCGTTCGCGCCGAAACTCACGGAAGCGAGCGCTGCTGCCGCGTGCGGAGCGGAAGATGGTGCAGACCCGCCGCGATCGGCGCTGCACGCCGCCAGCGTCACGGCCGCCAGCATCACCACGACCCGCCATCTGCCCATCGTGCCCCTCGCAACGCCGTCTCCAGGCTAGCACACCCCCTAAGCACCGGGCAGTCAGTCCGATCCACGGATACGGGTGCGACGCGCCCCGATCAAGGGTTTTCCCCAGGGGCAGTAGGGGAATCACCCGAACGAGACACACGGAAACCAGAATACCGACCGTAGAGCCTCTCCCCAGACAATACGGACGAACCAAGCCAGCAATGCGGGGACGCACGGAGCACCCGGGGCGTACCGCGCAGCAGTGGGGTGATGAGCATGGTGGCGATGTTAGTGGCCCAGCCGCAGGCGGAGACAGCGCCCGTCCACGCGACGGCGCCGGTGACCGTACCGGTGAGCGACCTGGCGGCCGAGCATCGCGGCGCGATGATCACGAAGCACATGCCCCTCGTCCGCTATGTTGCCGGCTCAATGTCGCGCCACTCCAACGCATCGACCATCATCGACTACGATGACCTGGTCAGCTATGGCACCGAAGGGCTGATCGAGGCCGTCGACACCTTCAACCCGGCGTTCAATGTGCGTTTCTCGACGTGGGCGGTCATGCACATCCGCACCACCATTCAGGATGCCCTGCGCTCCCTGGATCCGCTCCCGCGCTCGCTACGCTCCAAGGGCAAGGAGATTGACCGCGTGAGCTTTGACCTGGCGAACCGCATCGGTTACTGGCCCACCTCCGAGCAGATCGCCAGCGAGCTGAACGTGCCCATCACCAAGCTGCGCGCGACGATGCGCGACATCAACAAGACACTGGTGTCGCTGGATAACGTGGACGAGTCGAACGAGGACAACAACTACTCGTGGATGTCGTCGCTGGCAGACGAAGATCCCACCTGCGACCCGGAGGCGACGCTGGACACCAGCGAGACACACGCCATCCTGCTGCAGGCCGTGGATGCCCTGCCGGAGCGCGAGGGGCTCGTGATCACGATGTACTACAAGCAGGGCCAGAGCATGCGCGC